>CAMOEP010000067.1 GCA_946612185.1 uncultured Ruminococcus sp. | reverse complement strand
GTCAGAGAGCCGAGAATATCGAAGGTGCTGACCTTATCGTGCATACTGCCGCTATCATGGCGGATAACCCGGAGCTTATGGCGGCAAGGGCAAGCGGTGTGCCGGTTCTTGAACGTGCTGACCTTTTAGGTATCGTAACAAGCTGGTATGACAGGGCTATCTGCGTTTCCGGTACTCATGGCAAGACATCGACCACTTCCATGATAACCCAGATATTTTACACTGCCGGAGTTGACCTTTCTGCATATATCGGCGGAAAACTCCCCTGCATCGGCGGAAGCGGCATTGCCGGAAAGAGTGATGTACTGGTGTGCGAGTCCTGCGAATTTGAGGATCACTTCCTGAAACTTTACCCGGATATTTCCGTAGGTCTCAATATTGACGCTGACCACCTGGACTACTTCGGTACTCTGGATAATATAATCAAGTCATTTAAGAAATTCAACGAGAATACCTCCAAGTGCATTATAATCAACGGCTCTGACCCGAATTCCATGAAGTCACTGGAAGGTATTTCCGGTAAGGAGATAATCACTTTCGGTAAGGATAACTCCTGCGACTACTACCCTGAGAATATCGTCCACGACAATGGTCTGCATACCACCTTCGACGCTATGTACAAGGGCGAGAAGCTGGGCAGCATCGAACTGAACGTTGCCGGTATCCACAATGTACTCAACTCTCTGGCTGCTATTGCGGCTGCAAGGTACTGCGGAGTAGACTTCGGCGCTATCCAGAAGGGTCTGGCTGATTTCCGTGGTGCTAAAAGAAGATTTGAGAAGTTCGGTGAGGCTAAGGGGATAACTGTTGTTGATGACTACGCCCATCACCCCACTGAGCTTGAAGCTACACTTACTGCGGCTATGGAAATGAACTTCCGGAAGGTATGGGCAGTATTCCAGCCGTTCACATTCAGCAGAACAAAGCTGCTCCTGGACGACTTCGCAAGAGTACTCCAGATACCCGACTGCGCTGTACTCACCGACATCATGGGCAGCCGTGAGAAGAATACCTACGGCATATTCACCCGTCATCTGGCGGAGAAGATACCCGGCTGTGTATGGTTTCCCCAGGACGAGAGCGCTGAATGGACTGACGAGAGAAAGTATCACAATTTCCAGCAGGTGTGCGACTACATCTGCGAAAATGCCCAGTCCGGCGACCTGGTAATTACCCTGGGCTGCGGCGACGCTTACAAGATAGCACGAATGGTTCTCGCTAAACTTTCAGAGGAGGATAGTAATGCTTAATGAAAAGGAAGCTGCTGTATTTGAGTTTATAAAGAGCCGCCTCAGCGACGGCGTTTCTCCCACGGTCAGGGAGATAATGGAAGCTGTCGGCTTCCACTCTACCTCAACCGCTTTCCGATATGTCAACAACCTTGTGGATAAGGGTCTGCTGGAAAAATCAGGCAGCCTTAACCGCACTCTGCGCCTGCCCGGAAGTGCTTCCGCAACTGTCCCTGTTATGGGCGTTGTTACTGCCGGTCAGCCTATAACAGCCGTGGAGGACATTACAGGTTACGTCAGCTTTGAAGCCCCCGGCAAGAACCCAAGTGATCTTTTCGCCCTGACTATCCGGGGCGAGAGTATGATAAATGCCGGTATTCTCGACGGAGATGTGGTCATCGTCGAAAAGACACCCTACGCCGAAAACGGCGATATCGTTGTCGCTTTCATCGACGGCGAGGACGCTACCGTCAAGACCTTCTACAAGGAGGACGGTCACTACCGCCTCCAGCCGGAAAATGATACTATGGAACCGATAATCCTGGAACAGTGTGAGATACTTGGCAAGGTCATCGGTCTTAAAAGATATTACTGATACAAAAGGAAGGATAATCCCAATGCTTAATGAAGTAAAAGTCATCATCTGCGGTAAGGAGTACAAGCTGAAAACCGCAGAATCGCCCAACTATGTCTACGCCCTTGCAAGATCCCTGGAAGCAAAGATAAATGAGCTTATGAACATCGGAAGCGGTTCTTCACCGTATACCGCCGCTATTATGGTCGCACTCAGCTCCCTTGATGACCTGAATAAGGCTAATCAGCGCCTTGATAACGTCCGTGCCCAGACTAAGGAGTACGTTGACGAGGCTGGAAAGTCCAGAATAGAACTTGACGCTGCACTCAAGGAGATAGAGGTACTCAAGTCAAAGATAACCCAGCTTGAAAATATCATCAAACTCAAGAAGCTGGGAGACAGTATATAATGCGCCTACCAGAGGTACTCGCCCCTGCCGGCAGCCCGGAGACTCTTTCCGCTGCGCTTCGTGCCGGTGCTGATGCAGTATACCTGGGCGGCAAGCTGTTTTCCGCAAGAAGCAGCGCTGCAAATTTCGATAACGACCAGCTTCGTGAGGCAGCAAGACTCTGCCATATGTACGGCGCTAAGTTGTATATTGCCGCTAATACCATTATTTCCGACGGCGAAGCAGATGCTTTCTGCGAATTTATCCGCTTTACGTCAGCTATCGGCGTTGACGGCTACATAGTCCAGGATCCCGGCTGTGTATACCTTATTAAAAAGGTATGCCCCGATGCGGTGATACACGCTTCAACTCAGATGTCCGTGCATACCGCTGCCGGCGCTGAGATAATGCAGGATTACGGCTTTTCAAGAGTTGTCCCCGCAAGAGAACTGGACTGCCGCACCCTTGAAAGGATATGCGCCCTGCCCACCGAGACTGAGATTTTCGTTCACGGCGCACTGTGTATGTCCGTTTCCGGTCAGTGCTATATGTCGGCAATGATGGGTGGACGCTCTGCAAATCGTGGCGCTTGCGGACAAGCGTGCAGGCTGCCATTTTCCGCAGATGAGAATACTTCCGACTATGCCGCACTTTCCCTGAAAGACTTGTCGCTTTTGCCACGCATGAACGAACTTGTCGCTGTCGGCGCAGATTCGCTGAAGATCGAGGGACGAATGAAGCGTCCGGAGTACGTTGCGTCAGCAGTTCATGAAACTCGCAGGGCGCTTGACGGAAATCCCCCGGATATGAAGCTTTTAAGGGGAATATTCTCCCGAAGCGGCTTCACTGACGGCTATTTCACCGGCAAGCGTCAGGATATGTTCGGCGTGCGTGAGAAAGAGGACGTTACCGCTGCCCAGACGCTTATCCCTAAGATACACGAGCTTTACCGCTTTCAGAGACAGGTACACGATGTAAGGTTCAGCGTAAGGATAGCAATTGATGAACCGGTCAGCATCACCGCTTTCTGCGGCGATATTTCCGTGAGCATTTCCGGCGACGCTCCCCAGACAGCGCAGAACCGTCCTACCGATGCGCAGGCTGTTGAAAAGCAGCTTTCAAAGCTTGGAGATACTGTGCTGCGTTTCGGCGGTATCGACTGCCAGATAGGGGAGGGACTTTTCGTTCCCGCAGGCGCTTTGAACAGTATGCGCCGCCAGATAGCGGATATGCTGACGGAGGAGATAATTTCCCGGAATACCCCGGAGTATACCATCACTGACTATGCGCCGGTGCTGCCTGAAAACCGCACACCAGGCGGCGTTGTCACTTACAGGGCGGTCTGTCAGAACAGGGAGCAGGCGCTTGCTGCGCTGGAGTATGCGCAGTTTGTGATACTGCCTATGGACTGCGACTTTTCCGGTATCCCGGCTGAGAGGGTGATAATATCGCCCCCACGGTTCATATGCGACGAGGACGCAGTTTCCGGAAAACTCCGTGAACTGAAAGAGCGTGGATATACCCGGCTTTTCTGCCATACCCATGACAGCATCGCTATCGGTAAGCGGCTGGGAATGACCCTCCACGGAAGCTTCACTTTGAACCTTTTCAATAGCTACTGCGCCGGAAGCCTTTCCGGACTGGGGCTTGCTGACTGCATTGTATCCTTCGAGGCGAAATTCAGCCAGATAAGTTCCCTCAGAAGCCCGATGCCCCTGGGGGCGGTGATGTACGGACAGCTTCCCCTGATGCTTACCCGCAACTGCCCTATAAAGAATCAGGTGGGCTGCGGAAAATGCAGAAAAATTATCACCGACCGCACAGGCAGGAAAATGCCGGTGGCTTGCAGCGGTTACTATGTTGAGATACTTAACCCCGATGTCCTCTACTGCCTTGACGATATCAGCGAGGCACAGGGGATAGACTTTGCCCTTATGATATTCCGCCGGGAAACTCCGGAACAGATACGGGATATATTCTGCGGGAAAAAGCCGGAGGGACGGCTTACAAGAGGACTTTACCGCAGAGGTTTGCAGGAGGTACTATGAAGATAACGTTCAAAAAGCTTGACGAAAAAGCTGTTATACCTGAGCGTGCTACCGCCGGAAGCGCAGGGCTTGATATAAGCGCCTGTCTGGACAGTCCGGTGGTGCTTGAACCGGGTGATATAAAGATGATACCTACAGGTCTTGCCGCACAGACTGACTGCTGCGACGTTGCTATGCTGATATACCCACGTTCCGGCCTTTCCACAAAGCATGGTGTGTCCCTTGCCAACTGCGTGGGAGTTGTTGACAGCGACTACCGTGGCGCATGGTTCATTCCGCTTATAAACCACGGAACTAAGCCGTTTACCGTGGAACATGGTATGCGTATCGCCCAGCTTGTGCCTACAAGAGTACTTATTCCGGAAATAGAGGTAAGCGAAAGCCTTGACGACACTGAACGTGGTGAGGGCGGATTTGGTTCGTCAGGGGAATAACTGGAAATGGAGAAAGAAATGAAGAAAGCATTATACCTAATATTTCTTATTGCCGCCGCTGTTGTTATCGGCGGTATAATAACAGAGTATATGCAGGGAACAGAAATGCTTGACATACTTGCATATTCAAAAAGCTTCACGCTAAGCCCGATAACTATTTCCATATTCGGACTTATCTCCCTTACAGTAGGTTTCAGCCTTGGGATAAGCGTGGCGCAGATAATCATGCTGGCTATTATATTCCTTATCTACTACAAAACAGCGCCTAAGATGTTTCCGTAGTTTTCGACAGTTTATTTCCGGCTTTGTCTGAGAAAGTTTTCCGTTTTATTAGAATTTGTTGCGGCGGTAAAATTTCTCAGGCGAAATTATTGTCTGTACGGGGCAATAGTGATATAATATAGATAATCATAGTTATATTGTAAGGAGCAGCAGAATGTTTACAAAAGATATTGGTATAGATCTGGGTACTGCCAATACCCTTGTATATCTCAGGGGAAAAGGCATCATAATAAGAGAGCCGTCAGTTGTGGCTGTAAATACCCGTACCGATAAGACAAGATATGTCGGTATGGAAGCTAAGGAAGTTATCGGAAGGACTCCCGGCTCGATAGTGGCTGTACGTCCGCTTAAAGACGGAGTTATTGCCGATTTCGATATCGCTACTACTATGCTTCAGGAGTTTATCCGCAAGGCACTCAGAGGTACGGTATTCACCAAGGCTAATGTTATAATATGTATCCCCTCCGGCGTTACTGCCGTTGAGAGGAGAGCTGTCCGTGAGGCAAGCAAGAAAGCCGGCGCTAATAATGTACTGGTAATAGAAGAACCTATGGCAGCAGCTATCGGCGCGGGTCTGCCTACAAATGAACCTGCCGGAAGTATGATAGTCGATATCGGCGGCGGTACAAGCGAGGTAGCTGTTATATCTATGGGAGGTATAGTCGCTTCACGTTCCATAAGATGCGCCGGAGATGAGTTCGACGCTGCTATAATCAACTACATCAAGAAGAAGTATAACCTGCTTATCGGTGAGAGAACTGCCGAGAACGTCAAGATAACTATCGGCTCTGCTTTCCCCAGTGAGAAAGAGGAATTCATGGAGATAAAGGGCCGTGACCTGGTGGACGGTCTGCCTAAGAACGTTAATGTCAATTCCGCTGAGATAAGAGATGCACTGGTCGAACCCCTTGCAAAGGTCATAGACGCTATCAAGTCTACCCTTGAGGAAACTCCCCCTGAGCTTTCCGCTGATATCATCGACCACGGCATCACTCTTGCAGGCGGCGGCGCTCTGCTGAAGGGTCTGGACAGACTTATCAACCGTGAAACTGGTATGCCGGTATATATCGCTGAGTACCCCCTTGACTGCGTGGCTGAGGGTACTGGCAGGATACTCGAAAATATCAGCGATTATCAGGACGCTCTTACTGATAACATCAAGTACTATTAAGGAGGCTGCTTAATGCGTGAATTCCTGAAAAGCACCAGGTTCAAAGTACTGGCGGCTTTTATCGCCTTTCTTGTGGGCATTATGATATATGCGCTGACTAAGGGCGGCTACTCGCTTTCGGGAGTATCCTTTATCAATACCATTACCAAGCCTTTCCGCTTCGTTTCCAACAGTGTGGCAATGAAGGTAGAGAGTATAGGCGATAAGCTGCAAAATTCCGATGACTACTACGAGGAGAACCAGCAGCTCAAAAAGCAGATAGGTGAGCTGAATAAACAGCTTGCCGGGTATGACGAGATGAAAACAGAACTGGAACAGCTTCGCAAGCTGGTGGTCATCAAGGACGAACACCCGGATTACGTTATCCCTCAGCCGGCTGAGGTGCTGGGATATACCGCAAATGACCCATTCCACTCATTTACTATCGACAGAGGTTATGCTGACGACGTTAAGCCCTATTGCCCTGTAGCTACAGCAGAGGGACTGGTTGGCATTACCATAGAAGTATCAGAACACTCAAGCCTTGTAAGGACTATCCTTTCACCTGACCTTTCCGTGGCAGTGGTATGCGCTTCCACAAACGCTGACTTCGGCATCATCGAGGGTACTGTCCTTTCTGCTGCGAATGGAAATACCAAGCTTTCTCATCTTTCACTGTCCAACAAGGTCAAAAAGGGCGATATTATGGTAACCTCCGGAAACAGCGGTCTTTTCCCGAAAGGCTACGCTGTTGGCAGCGTCAAGGAAATGGGCGTGGAGGTTAATGGTCTGTCCGCCTGCGCTGAGATAGAGCCTTGCAGCGATATCACCAGACTCAGCACCGTGTTCGTGATAACCGATTTCAACGGCAAGGAGGAAAGAGCTGATGCGGATACGAACCTCCCGTGAGCGGCGGATACTCCGGTTCAAGACCGTTACACGCTGGATACTTTACTATGTGCTTATACTATTCAGCTTCGCCCTGATGACCTCCGGTACTTTCCTGAAACCGGTACTGCTGCTGCCCCTTGCCCTTGCAATATCTATCGGCAATGACCTTATGGGCTCAGCATTCACAGGGGCTTTCTGCGGTATGCTCATAGATATCGCCTGCGGCAGACTTTTCGGCTATAATGCAGTACTTCTCACGATTTTCTGTGTGGGGATATCGCTTGCTTTTGACCTTTATCTCCGCAGCAGATTCATCAATTACCTCTGGGTGACAGCGGTGGTATCCTATATACAGTGCTGGCTGGACTACACGTTCTACTACGGCATCTGGAACTACGAGGACGTGGAACTGATATACCGCAATACTACCCTGAAAGTCTGGGTGTACACTGTTATATCATCGGTGTTCATCTATCTTTTAGTAAAACTTATAAACCATTTTCTGATGCCCAGAGCGCATCTGACTATCGAGGAAGCTATAAAGACGACAAACTGACAACAAACAAAAAACCGTTCCACAAAGGGACGGTTTCCTGCGTATAGGAGTGAATAATGAGAACTATAGGAGATACCATAAAATCTATACTTGTCATATGTATGGTGCTGTTCCTGACCGTTCTGACGGCTATAAAGCTGATGAAAGTTCAGGTGGTAGGCAGCGAGGCTATAGATAAACCGCTTAAATACGGCCCAGGTGCGCTGACCTTCGAGCGTGAAGTACCGGCGACCCGTGGCGAGATAGTGGACTACAGAGGAAACGTCATAATCGCAAATGATACAAGATGTGACCTGGTTCTGCAAAAGGCGTTCTTCCCGGAGGACAACGCTGAGGGAAATGCCATACTTCTGGGAATATTCAACGCCTTGCTGGATCACGGCATCGTATTCAAGGAGACTATCCCCATTACCCGCACTTCCCCCTACGTTTTCACAGTGGAGGACAGCAGCGAGGTGGTGCAGATGCTCAACCTGAATGTGTATGCTACTGCCGAAAACTGCATAGATAAACTTATATCCGACTATGAGATATCGGATACTTATACCGAGCAGGAGAAGCGAGTTATCGCCGGTATGCGCTATCAGATGCTCGACAAGGACTTCGCATACAACAACGATCTTCTGCTTGCCGAGAACGTTGACCCTCAGACAGTCGTTGACCTGAAGGAAATGAGCAACTTCCTGAAAGGCGTGGAAGCGGTTGACGCTGCCGAAAGACGCATAGTCCGTGGTGACATTCTCCCCCATGAGATAGGTACAGTCGGCCCTATCTATGCTGAGGAGTACGATGAACTGAAACTCAAAGGCTATGCCCTTGATGACGTGGTGGGAAAAAGCGGTATCGAAGCCGCTATGGAAACTGAACTGCGTGGAGTGAACGGCACGGAGGAAGTAACTATCGTTGACGGCTCAGTGGTGGATATAACTACTACCAAGGATATAATCCCCGGTCAGACCGTTAAGCTTACTGTTGACGGCGCTTTCCAGCTCAAACTCCAGGGAGTGCTTGATAACTTCCTTGCAAACTACGGCTGGTATAAGGGCAATCAGGTAAACCGAGGCGCACTGGTGGTACTCGACGCTAAGACCGGCGCAGTAAAGGGTATGGCAACTGCCCCTACCTACAACCTGAAAGACTTTGCCGAGAACTATGAGGAACTGCTCAATGCGGAAAATTCACCTATGTTCAACCGCTGCACATGGGGTCAGTACCTCCCCGGTTCGACTTTCAAGACCGTTACTGCTACTGCTGGTCTGAACGAGGGCGTGGTCAACGGTGAAAGCGCTTTCGTCTGCAACCATGATTACGAATTTTACGGCTCATACTTCCAGTGTACCGGCTGGCACGGCGCTATTTCATCAAGGCGTGCTATCGAGGTTTCCTGTAACGTTTACTTCTACGAAGTATCCAGACTTCTGGGTATCGACAATATCACAAAGTACGCCAAGCTTTACGGTCTGGGTCAGCATACCGGCATTGAGACAGGCGACGCTGAGGGTTTTCTCTGTAACCCGGAAACCTTCGAGGAACGTGGTCAGCCCTGGTACATCGGTTACGTTATCCAGGCTGGTATCG
>CAMOEP010000066.1 GCA_946612185.1 uncultured Ruminococcus sp. | reverse complement strand
TCCTCCCCCTTTTTCCCCTTAGGTTTCCCCCTCTGGACTCTCCCTTCCTGAACCCATTTTTTCCCCTCTTTTGCCGATTTTTACCGGCATTGTTTTCCTAAAATCCATTGGTCGAAAATTTTTGTCTCCTTCTTTCCCGGCAGTCTCTTTGCCGTCCACATTTCCACGGCTGACGGCAGTTTTCTTGTATGGCGGAAAATGTTTCACGGAAAGTAAAATAAATTGATTACAGCTCTTGACAAGTGTGGTACAGATATGGTATCATATGGTTAATATATATGAAACTATAAAGGAGGATACCATATGAACATTTCAGAATTTGCTAAGATAGCCGGTGTGTCCAGGTCGGCTGTGAGCAGATACTTCAATGACGGCTATCTCAGCGATGACAAGCGTGAACTGATCGAAAAAGCCATTGCCAAAACCGGCTACTCACCAAGCAGCGCTGCAAGAACTTCTAAGAATCGTATCACGAAACTTGTGGGGGTCATCATTCCAAAACTGTCAAGCGAAAGCTGTGCAAGAGTGGTTGACGGCATAAGCGAAGTACTCGGAAACGAGGGTTATGAACTGCTTCTTGTCAATACTGCCAACGATAACAGCCGTGAGATAACGTCGCTGGAGTTGTTCAGAAGTAACAGAGTTGACGGCGTGATACTCCTTGCGACGATCTTTACGCCGCTGCATATCTCAGTGCTGAAAAAGATGAGAGTGCCGGTCGTGATAGTCGGGCAGGAATTGAATGGTTTTGACTGTGTGTGCCATAACGACTATGGTGCGGCGTATGCGCTGACTTCAAAAATGATCGAGAAAGGTGCGGAAAAACCTGCGTTTATCGGCGTTACACTCAGCGATGCAGCGGCAGGAAAGGCAAGGCGTGAGGGCTTTGAAGCTGCGGTTAAGGATCATGGACTGGAACTGAGGACGAATTTTATTGAGACAGCAAAGTTTGACATGGACTCCGGTCACGAAAAGGCTAAGCACCTGCTTTCGGGAAACGTCCGCCCGGACTGCATCTTCTGTGCCACTGACAGCATCGCACTGGGAGCTATGATCTATTGCCGTGAGAATGGTATCCGTGTTCCGGAGGATATAATGATCTGCTCAGTGGGCGACAGTAAAATGGGACGTGCATCTTCGCCAACACTTACAACTGCACACTTCCACTACAAGACCTCTGGCATGAATGCTGCCGAGATGCTTCTGCGTGACCTGAAACACCGTGACGGCATCGGCAGACTGCTCCGGCTTGATTATGATATAATCGAAAGGGAAAGTACTGGTATTGTGAAGTCTGATGACTGAAACTGTGTGAAACTAACTGAAAATTTCTGCACAGTTCTCACAAGCCGTCAATAGACAAAACGCATTATTTGTGTTATGATATATACAGGAAATGAACCTGAAACAAATTCAGGTGAGAACGTTTAACATATCTGAAAAGGAGTTGATCGTATGGATCATAACAAATGTGCGTCTGAGATCCTGTCGGCAATAGGCGGTAAGGAAAATCTGGCAAGCGCTGCACATTGTGCAACAAGGCTGCGCCTGGTCATTGCTGACAACGGCAAGGTTCAGAAGAATACCCTGGAGAATATCGACGGCGTTAAGGGTGTATTTGAGGCAGCAGGGCAACTGCAAATAATCATCGGCACTGGTACTGTGAACAAGGTGTATGAACAGTTCATCTCACTGGCAGGCATCGAGGCTGCTTCAAAAGAGGACGTAAAGGCGGCAGCGGCTGCACAAGCCCCCTGGTACAAGCGTGCGATAAAGACTCTGGGCGATATCTTCGTGCCGATAATCCCTGCAATAGTTGCTACCGGACTTCTCTGCGGACTTCTTGGCGGACTTTCAAAAGCGTTCCCGGATATGGCAGGCTCGCATATATATACTCTGCTCGACATCTTCTCAAATGCGGCACTCACATTCCTGCCGATACTTATAGCTGTAAGTGCGGCAAAGATATTCGGCGGAAATATTTACTTAGGCGCAGTTATCGGCATGATAATGATACACCCCAGTCTTGTAAATGCCTGGTCAGCAGCAAGCGCTGAGACTTCAACCCTCTGGTCATGGTTCGGTCTGTGGGACATTCAGAATACCGGCTATCAGGGTCACGTTATTCCTGTTGTCATCGCAGTTCTGCTTATGTCGAAACTGGAGAAGAAGCTGCATAAGATAGTACCGGAAGTCATCGACCTTTTCGTTACTCCGCTGGTAACTGTGCTTGTGACCGGCTTCCTTACCATGACAGTCATCGGGCCTGTTTTCTCGCAGCTTGAAACCTGGGTACTTGGCGGTGCAAAGGCACTTATAGCTATCCCGTTCGGCATAGGTGCATTCCTTATGGGCGGCGCTTACGCTCCTACAGTCGTTGCAGGTGTTCACCATATGTATAACGCTATCGAACTTGCAATGCTTGCGGATAACGGTCAGAACACATGGATGCCCATAGCAACAGCCGCAAACGTTGCGCAGGGTGCAGCAGCACTTGCAGTTGCTTTCAAGACACGTCAGCAGAAGATAAGATCAATGGCGCTGCCTGCTTCACTTTCAGCTTTCTTAGGCATAACTGAACCCGCAATATTCGGTGTTAACGTGCGTTTCGTCAAGCCGCTCATTGCAGGCATGATAGGCGGTGCGTGCGGTGCTGCTGCGGCTTCACTTACAGGCGTTTACGCAACAGCAAACGGCGTTACAGGCTTGTTTGGTTTCCTTATCACTACTGAATCATTCGTAGGTTATCTTCTTACATTTGTTATCGCAGCAGTTGTGGCATTCGTACTTTCGTACATTCTTTACAGGGACGAAACTGAAGAAGCGTCCGCAAAGAAACCTGAAACTGTTAACGACAGCAGAAAGTTTAACGATAACTTCGTATATTCACCGCTCAAGGGCAAGGCAGTTGCGCTTGCGGACGTTCCCGACGAGACTTTTTCAACAGAAGTACTGGGAAAAGGTGCAGCGGTAGAACCGGCTGAGGGAACAGTTTTTGCACCTGCTGACGGTGAAGTGAGTATGCTGTTTGACACAAATCATGCAATAGGACTGACACTTGATAATGGCATGGAAATACTGATACACATTGGCATAAATACTGTTGAACTGAACGGCGAGGGATTTACTGCTCACGTTTCTGACGGTGAACGTGTAACAAGAGGTCAGAAACTCATATCGTTTGATAAGGCACTCATCGAGAGCAGGGGATATAAGACCGTCACACCTGTTATCATTACAAATGCGGACGATTATTCCGAAATAGCACTTATGGCGAATGGAAATGTTGAAGTGCTTGATGAACTTATAAAAGCAGACAGATAATGAAAGTGATGATGTATATGAAAAATGTCCTGAGACAGCGGCTTCACTTAGAACCTGAACACGGCTGGTTAAATGACCCGAACGGACTGTGCTTCTTTGGAGGAAAGTATCACGTCTACTTCCAGTATTCGCCGGAAAGTGCTTACGGCGACGGCGATAAATGCTGGGGACACTGGCAGGGCAGCGATCTTGTACACTGGGAATTTACGGGTACGGCGCTGCGCCCTGACTGCCCTGACGATCGAAGCGGCGTTTACTCCGGCTGCGGTTTTGTTAAGGACAGCCTGCTGAACCTGTTCTACACCGGCAACGTCAAGGAGGACGGCGACCACGATTACGTTACCTCCGGACGTGGTGCAAACGTTATCCGTGTCACCACTCCGGACGGCGTGAACATGAGTGCGAAGCACACTCTGCTTAAAAACTCCGACTACCCGGATTTTTGCTCATGCCACGTTCGTGACCCGAAGGTATGGGAGGAAAATGGTGCTTACAGAATGGTTCTCGGCGCTCGCACACTTGATGATAAGGGTTGCGTACTATTCTATCGCTCTGACGATCTGGAAAACTGGTCTTATGACTACATGATGACCGTTCCGGATTTCGGCTATATGTGGGAGTGTCCCGACGTTATCGACCTGAACGGGAAACGGTTTCTCAGTATATCGCCCCAGGGTCTTGCACATGGAGCATACGAGCATCAGAACGTTTACAGCTCAGGTTATTTCAGGTACGATGATACTCTGCATGATTTTGAGGAGTGGGACTACGGGTTCGACTTCTACGCTCCCCAAAGCTTCACCGCACCTGACGGCAGAACCATTCTTATCGGCTGGATGGGCATAGGCGATATACCTTACTCAAATCCCACGGCTGAACTTGGCTGGCAGCATTGCCTGACTATCCCAAGAGAACTTACACTCAGTCAGGACGGCAGTATTTACCAGCGCCCTGTGCGGGAAATTAACAGTCTGAAACAAATCCCGGTGAACTTTGCTGACGGCGAAAAGATCGTCTCGCAGCTTCCGTTCTATCTTGCATCTTTTGCGGAGTGTGAGCGATTCAGTCTGGTGATAGAGGGCATACTTGTAATGAGCCTTAGCGACGGTGTATTCACATTGAAGTTCACTGATGAAAATGCAGGCGGCGGAAGAACTGTACGGCGTGTAAAGCTGGAAAACTTTACCGGCATAGAAATTATTGCGGATATGTCATCGCTGGAAATATATCTGAGCGGCGGCGAAAAGGTAATGAGTACACGGTTCTATCCCCGTGAAACAGCAGCGGCGATCACTGCTCACGGCATAAGCGGAAGTATTTATCCGCTTAAAGAAATGGAGGTGCGTTGAAGTGGAAAAGGATATGCTTGTTGCGATAGGCGAGGCACTTATTGATTTTATCCCTGACAAGACGGGCTGCGCTTTTGGAGATGTTGGGGCATTTTCGCCAAAGCTGGGCGGCGCACCTGCCAATGTATGTGGTGCGTTCACAAAACTGGGCGGCAGATCACGGCTTCTGACACAGCTTGGCGACGATCCCTTCGGTCACAAGATACTGCATGAACTTGAAGGCTGCGGCATCGACATAAGCTGCATAAGTCTGACCGACAAGGCGAACACTGCACTTGCATTTGTAAGTCTCGGAGCAGACGGCAGCAGGACGTTTTCCTTTTACCGCAAGCCCTCGGCGGATATGCTATACTCGCCTGAAAAGGTTCGTGAGGAGTATTTTGACCAGGCTTATGCGCTTCACTTTTGCAGCGTTGATCTTGTAGATTCACCAATGCGGCAGGCTCATATGGCGGCAATAACAGCAGCGAGAAAAAGCGGCTCGATAGTCAGCTTTGATCCGAATCTGCGGTTTCAGCTATGGGACAGCCGTGAAGCCCTGAGACAGACGGTGACAAGCTTTATACCTCTTGCGGACATCGTAAAGATCTCAGACGAGGAACTCGGTTTCATAACCGGCGAGAACGATATACAAAAGGCGCTTGTGAAACTGTTTACAGGCAGCGTCAGGCTGATAGTATATACCTGCGGAAGCGGCGGCGCATATGCTTTCACTAAGAAATGCACGGCGTTTTCGGAAGGAAGGAAAGTTAAAGCGACTGATACCACCGGTGCAGGGGACGGCTTTATTGGCTCGTTTTTGTGGAAGCTGTGCAGCAGCGGTGTGACTTTGGATAAGCTTGAAGCGATCAGTCAGGAACAGCTTAAAACTGCGCTGGACTTCTCCAACAGATTTTGTTCAATAAGCGTACAGTCAGCAGGAGCAATATCATCATACCCGACAGGTACGCAGATGAAACATAATAAACCATACACGGAAAGGAAGTAATCTTATGAAAAAATTCACCTACACTATCAAGGACGCACAGGGTATCCACGCAAGACCTGCCGGATGTCTCGTTAAGCTGGTCAAGGGTCTGGAAGGCACAGTTGTAACTATCGAAAAGAACGGAAAGGCTGTTAATGCTGCAAAGCTTATGATGCTTATGGGATTAGGCATAAAGTGCGGCGATACAGTTACTTTTACCGTTGAGGGCGGCGACGAAGATAAGGCTGAAAAGGCTGTCCTTGAGTTTATGACCGAAAATCTCTGACGAACGGAGGCGGCGGACTATGGCAATGAGAAT
Organism: uncultured Ruminococcus sp.; assembly: GCA_946612185.1. Classification (GTDB taxonomy): domain Bacteria; phylum Bacillota; class Clostridia; order Oscillospirales; family Ruminococcaceae; genus Ruminococcus. The sequence continues at coordinate 3,428 of CAMOEP010000066.1, read as the reverse complement.
TTTTAAGGGCAAAGGCGTTTACGGAGCAGTAGCAGTCGGCAGAGCGCAGGTTTTTAAGAGGCAGGAGGCACACGTCCGCCGGATTCGTGTCGATGATACTGCGGCTGAACTTGAACGCCTTGAAGCTGCTAAAGCTATGGCGATAGAACAGCTCTCCGGTATATACGAAAAGGCACTCAGAGAAGTGGGCGAGACTAATGCACAGATATTCGATATTCACATGATGATGATCGAGGACGATGACTACAACGACTCCATAAAGGGCATCATTGAAACACAGTCGGTCAATGCAGAATACGCTGTTGCAGTAACTTCTGACACTTTCGCTGAAATGTTCGCATCTATGGAAGATTCATATATGCAGGCACGATCGGCTGACGTTCGTGATATATCCAATCGTATCATCGCCTGTCTCTCAGACTGTGAGAAGTCTGAACATCAGGCGGAGGAATGTATGATCGTCTGTGCAGATGACCTTGCTCCCAGTGAGACAGTTGCGCTTGACAAGGATAAGGTGCTTGCATTCGTAACAGCATACGGTTCAGCAAATTCCCATACGGCGATACTTGCACGCAATATGAATATCCCGGCTGTTATAGGCATTGGTGAGGAGTTCCTGAATGAGCTTGAAGACGGCGTTCAGCTTATAGTTGACGGTCATACAGGTACGGTCATCATTGATCCTGATGAATCGACTGTTCAGCAGTATACCAAAAAACAGCAGGAGGACACTCATAAAAAGGCACTCCTGCAGGAACTCAAAGGCAAGGAGAATATCACTAAGGACGGCACAAGCATCAAAATCTATGCCAATATCGGCGGAGTAGACGGAATAGGTGCTGTTCTTGCAAACGATGCAGGCGGTATAGGACTTTTCCGAAGCGAATTCCTTTACCTGGAAAGCAATGACTACCCTGACGAGGAACAGCAGTTCCGTGCATACAAAAAGGTACTGGAGAGTATGGCAGGCAAAAAGGTAATTATCCGTACACTTGATATCGGCGCTGACAAGCAGATAGACTACTTCGGTCTTGACAAGGAGGATAATCCTGCGCTGGGTCTGCGTGCTGTACGCATCTGCCTGACACGCCCTGAGATATTCCGGACACAGCTCAGAGCGCTTTACCGTGCATCAGTATATGGCAGCTTAGGAATAATGTTCCCGATGATAAATTCCGTTTCCGATGTGGAAAAGTGCCTTGCAGCCTGTGAACAGGCAAAAAGCGAACTTGCTGCTGAGGGAGTGCCTTTCTCCGACAGTGTTGAGACTGGTATCATGATAGAAACTCCTGCGGCTGCTATCATAAGCGACAGACTTGCGGCTATGGTGGACTTTTTCAGCGTCGGAACGAACGATCTCACGCAGTACACACTTGCCTGCGACAGACAGAACGCAAAACTTGAACCGTTCATCGACACACATCATGAAGCAATACTCCGGCTGATAGAACTTGCTGCAAAGAATGCCCACGAACATGGCGCATGGATAGGCATCTGCGGAGAACTTGCTGCTGATACGTCGCTCACTGAAACTTTCCTGCGAATGGGTATCGACGAACTTAGTGTTTCCGCACCTTTCGTTCTCCCTCTGCGTGAAAAAGTCAGGAGCATTTCGCTTAAATAAGAACATGAACTAAATATCTGAACCACCCCGCTTTGTAATGTATGCACGAAGCGGGGCGGTGCTTGTTGAGCGTCGGGAGTGACCCCAGGAGCAGGCACGCAGGCTTGAACAATAGCGGCTTGCACAATTCAGAGGGCTTAGATTTAACAGTTCGTCTATTGACAAATCAGGGGAAAGTGGTATAATAGACGCAAGAGGTGAGCATTATGACGGAAGAAGCTATCATCAAAGTTATGCGTGAGAACGCACACCAACGTATAGGTGTTATTGGAAAGCAGGAATTCGGTGTTGACCAAGGTCCTTTTGAAGAATCTGATAAAAAATATGTTGCTTACCTCATTGACAATTATAATGGTGATTTCTATTTTGACACAATTGACGAATTTCTTGGCGGCTTTATTATAAATGGCAAGCCGATTGGAAAACAATTAGATGAAATTTCAACATTTGAAGTCGTTCTTTGCGATCATTAAACCGCACATAACAAGGCTGTTTTCTTATGCCCACTTTGAATGAGGTGAGAATTATGGAATCAAATATTGCAAGACCTAAGTGGCTAACTGATGAAGTAATCAATGAACTTAGGAATGATATAGCAAAATGTCCTAATCCGTACACAAAGGAAGATGTTGACAATATAGAATTAGATGGTAGCTTTGACGCTATACGATTAAATGCCTATGAAGCTATAGATACTTTGACGTATTATGGGATTCCATTAACAGATGACTTACCGCCCAGCAATGAGCAAGGTTATGAAGGGAGTTGAAGAGTATGGTATCAAGTTCTATACCAAAATATATAATGAAAGCAATTGAACGTTCTAAACTTGCTGAGCCATACCCCGATGGCTTTTTAGAAAAGTATCCTGATGATATTTTTCCTGTTGGTGAGAATATCGAACCCCTTGACCAGAAAAGAGTTACAGCTACAATGGCAAAAATAACTCTTGACAAGTATTTCAAGGCACACCCTGAAGATTCAATAGAGAATTATACGAGTGAAACGGGGGTTTATCTATGAAAAAAGATAGTGATAAAATGGACTTCGATGATAGAGAAGCATCACAGTCGATTTTTTACAAAAAAGGAGTGTATGAAATGGGATTACATCCATGTTTGAGATGCAAAAACTTAATCGAACGTGTTGAAAATGAAAAAGGTGAGCTTGGGAAATGTACTGCTTTCCCTGATGGCATCCCATTTGAAACATACGTCTATATGCACCATTGGGATAAACCCGAAAACTGCAACAACGGTATCGGTTTTGAGCCAATAGATGATATATATCGACTGTAATAATGAAGTTGGTGATATTAACGCCTTTAGTTGGCAAAGCAAAAAAAATAAAGCTAATAAAAGATGAAGATTATCAACATGAAGTAGTCAGGAGAGTTTGCGAAAGGTTTGGTGTTAAATATGAACGAAAACGCAAGGCTTGAAGAATATAAAGCAAAATTAAATATAGTTCGTAGTAACTATAGGGAACAATTTTCAGAGTTTATGAAGCGGAGAAGACATTACACTAAACTTGATGAAGGCGTTCAGGAAGAACAGGCTATTCGCCAAGAGTATAAGAACCAGATCGAAGCACTTTCAAACGAATATAAAGACGTACTTGAAACCGCCGAATAAGGCGGTTTTCTTATGCCCACTTTGAGGAGGTGAGAACCAATGACTGAACCTGTCATCACTTACGCCGAAGCTGTTGCTCTGCAAATTATAATTCTTTGCCTTGCATTCTGCGATAAGTTGTGGTATAATATCTACAACAGGAACTTTAGCGAAAGAGGTGAATACCATGA
>CAMOEP010000065.1 GCA_946612185.1 uncultured Ruminococcus sp. | reverse complement strand
GCGTAGAAATTCTGCTCAAAAATCTGCGCATTATTATAGTGTCAACACGCCCTAGCCTCGGCGGTACTGTCGAGATCATCAGCATTGTCTAAATTGGTGAATTTTTCAGGAACAGTGGCGTAAATATCCATTTCTGAGAAATCATGCATCTGGACAGCAAATATATCTCCGAACTCACGCCTTACATTATTGTTAAACGAAAGGCTGAAATCTGACATATTCATCTCATCATGTCTGAAGATCTCATGATGTCCCGGCATATATCTCACTCTAAAAACATAGTGACCGCCGAAACGGAATACATCGTCCGCTTCCATAAAACGGTCGTTATTAAGGTCGTACCAGCCGGAATAATTATCGTCGATGTAAGCGTTCTCATATTCTATTACATTGCCAATAGAGTTTGAGGTCTTATACTTATCACCAAATGACCGGGTATAGATCTTGTTTACGCTTTCGCCGGGAATAGGCATTCCGTTTATGAGCGCATCATCGCCTTTCAAGACAGGTGACATTCGTGATTTTTCGCTAAAGTAGGTGATACCCATATGTTTCATATTTGGGATCTCAGCATAATCTTCGTTACCGGTAAAAAGCTCTGCGTTTAAAGGACAAAACCAGCGCATATATTCTACACTACCGTCTTCATCATAGGTTATGTTTCTAAGCCTCATTTGCAGGGTTATCGGGAGCGACTTACCGACGTAGAGGTATGTGATATTTGTGCAGCCAGCGAACATATCCTTCACAAGCTGGTCATAAAATTCAAAGTTGTACAGGTAGAGACTTTCCAGATTTGTACAGTCTTTGAACATTTCCATAATTGATCCTTTTTTACCGACATTGTCATCTCTCATGCACCATGTATTTTCGTTTTCCGGGTTACCCAGGCTTATCTTGGTAAGAGACTCACATTCTTTGAACATACCCTCCCATAAACACGAACTTGATGTATCCCAGTTACCGATATTGATCTCTTTAAGCTTATGACATTTATAGAACATCTCCTTAAAAGATTCAACACGGCTAACGTCCCACTGGTCTATCTTGATGACCTCAGCGTTTTCGCAATATGCGAACATCTGGTACATATTTTTAGTATAACTTATGTCCAGATTATTAAGGTCAAATATTCTAACGTTCTTGAAGCCTTCAGTATACCAGTTGTTAAATGCGGCTAATGATTCTTCACCAAGTTTCGTACCAGTCTCACACATAACGATATCGGCATCAAGGGGAGCTTCGTAAAAATTATCACATACTACCTCTCCATTGAGAACCATAAGTTTCAGACCGTCATAGTAAGTGAAACCTTTTTTTACGATCTTATCGCCCATGCAGGGAAGTTCACCAAGAGCATACTCCAAAGGCTCAGTATCGTAAAATACTATAGATTTTTCGATTTCTTCCTTAGCAACGATATCACGGTATTTTCTATCCTCAGTAAAATTATAATCATCAGTGTCAACACACTTCATTGTCTCTAAAGGCTCACCATTTTCGTCAACCAGAGACACTTTCATCACCGTGCCTGCGCTGTCGTTCCACGCCGCTGTCAGGACTGGAACTGACCCGGCTTCTCCTCTGGCTTTGTCCGTGAAGATAATGTGGGCTGCTGCGGCAATTATCCTGATTGCCTGCCTTACCAACGACCTCCACGGCTGTCTGCTTGACTTTCACGCCGACGGAAGCTATGACCACGGCGTTGTCTACTACGTTCTTGTGGCATTTGCCGTCTGCCTTACACTCAGTTCACTTGTGATACTTGCCCGGAAGTGCCAGCTCTCACTTTGCCGCCGTCAGATGTATATCCCTGCGATACTCTGTGGCATAGGCTTTGTTATGCTCATTATTTATAATGTATGCGACGGCGCACCTATCATTTCAGGAATAAAGCTATTCAATATCCAGGAGGTCTATGTCCTGATATTCCTGGGTTTCTGGGAGGGGTGCATCATCATCGGTCTGCTCCCCTCAAATACCGACTACGACGCTCTTTTCCACCTCTCCCACACCTGCGCCGAAATATCAAGCCACGACGGTAAAATAAGGTTCGTATCCGCCAGCAGAACGGACTTTTCTGTCATGGACAGCCCTGATATCGTCCGGAAAAGCCAGTCCATTACCGGCGGCGCTATCGCCTGGACAGAGGACAGAAGTACCATAAATGCCCTCAGTCAGGAACTCTCCGAGGCTAACGACCGTATTGAGGAGGAAAATGACCTTATCGCAGAATCTAACCGCATCGAGGCGGAGTATACCCGGTATGAGACTCTGAACCGGCTATATGACCTTATCGCTGACCATTGCCGTGACCAGGCGGAAAGGCTGGAAAATGTGCTGTCAGACGAGACTGCCTTCGAGGAGGATATCGTCCTCTACCTTATTCTCGGAACATATGTGAAGCGAAGCGCTAACCTTATGCTCCTGGCGAATTCCTCCCTGCTTCTGCCCCTTGATGAGCTATGCTACGCCCTCCGTGAGACTTTCGAGTGCATAAGTATCTCCGGTATTGACTGTATCCTGGAAAAAGCCCCCGGAAAGAAGTCACCTTCCGAACTGGTAATAGCCGCACACGACCTCTTTGAAGCCGCCGTGGAAGCAGTCTATGGGAAGTGCAGCATTATCGTCGCTTCCGCTGCCCCCAACAGCGGGACGGTTATCCGGATAGAGACTGACGCTCCCCTCTCCTGGGACGATATCCCCGAAAAGCTGCGGATCCCAGCCCTCTCCCTTACCGTCACCGACGAGGAGTCCTGCCTTACTTTAGGGGGCGATATCATTGGCTGATAACGGCTATATCCTGCTGTTTTCCATGCTCGCTGCACTGGGAAGCGTGTTCGTGCTGGTGCAGGCGTTGAACTTGTCCGCAAACAGCCTGAAAACCATTGTCTCTGCCATGAACTGCACCTTTGCAATGGCGCTTTTCTTCCTCATATCCAGCGACTCCCCTCCGGATATCAAGCCGTCAGCGCTGTACACTATGTTCACTGTCATAAACCTGGTAGTAGTACTGCAAATGTTCGGTATCATCCGGGAAAAACGCCGGACTATATCCCCCATGAGCGTAAAGGAAGGCTTCGACCGCATGGACATGGGGATATGCTTCTGCTTTGAAAACGGCTTACCTAAGCTGATAAACCACCGCATGAACCAGATCGTCATGAGCCTTACAGGTGAATCCCTCAGCGATGCCGGGTGTTTCTGGGAAAAGCTGGAATCCGGCTCATTCGGCGCAAGTATCCGTGGCGGAGATGAACCGATAGTATACCTTCCAGAGGGAAAAGCGTACAGTTTCCGGCGGTACTGCACAGACTTCAATGGCGAGATAGTGTACGAACTGACTGCCTCCGACATCACTGAGGAATTCCTCATCTCCCATGAACTGGAAGTGAAAAACGAACAGGTCAGGAAGATCAATACCCGGCTGAAAGCCCTGAATACCACCATAAAATACATGATAATGGAAAAGGAGACTCTGCTCCTTAAAATAAAGCTCCACGACAACCTGGGACAGGCGCTCCTTATGTGGCGCAGGTTCGCCGCAGACCATGATTCCGTGAATAAGCAGGAACTTATCACGCTATGGAAGAATAAGCTTACCCTGCTGAAAAACCAGCGCCGTGAGGAGTGGCAGCGCTCGTACCATGTAAGCTGTGAACGTGCAAGGCTTCTGGGCGTGGAACTGGTCATTGACGACGAACTCCCCCAGGAGGATATGATAGTCCCTGTGGTGGATACCGCTTTAGCCGTCCATACCACTAACGTTATGCGCCATGCCGACGGCACTCATGCTTATATCAAAGTTACGAAAAATAATGACAGCTATGTACTTAACTTCACAAATGACGGGAAACCACCTTCCGCTCCCATAAAAGAGACAGGAGGTCTTTCAAACCTCCGCAGGCAGATCACTCAGGCAGGCGGAACGATGCAGGTGGAGTATTCCCCTGTTTTTGAGCTAACCGTCAGTATACCCTTGAGAGATACTGAAAAATACTTTCGCCTTTCTGAGGAGGAATAAGATGAAATATACTGTCATTATCGCTGACGACTACCGCATGATAAGGCAGATGATAGAAATGCTGATAACTCCAACCGGAAGATACGAAATAACCGGACAGGCATCAAATCCGGAAGAAGCAGTGACGATATTCAGAAAGCAGCCTGCCGACCTTGTGATACTTGACGTGGTAATGGGTACTTCCTCCGACGGCATCGACGCTGCACGGGAGATAAAGGAGATAAGCCCGGACACTAAGATAATTATGGTGACTTCAATGGCGGAGTCGTCGTATATCACCCGTGCGAAGGAAGCAGGAGTGGAGAGTTTCTGGTATAAAGAAGTCCAGGAACAGCCGCTTCTTGACATTATGGACAGGACTATGGCAGGACAATCGGTTTACCCGAATTCCGAAATGGAGGTATCAAGCTGCGTCAGCTTGACCACCGAGCTGAGCCAGCTCGACCGCCCTCACGTTGTCGCTCGCTTGCTCGCTTACTTTTTTAGAAACGGTGCTTTGTACGTCGCTCAACCATATTCTGCTTGGTACAGAGTTCGCCGGTAGAACGATAAAAAGGCAAATTTACAGAAATACTTCAATAGAACTTAGTACCATTGAAAACCAGGTTGAGCGACGTAAAAATGTGATGTTCTGCCAAAGTAAGCGAGTTCACGAGCGGCAACGTGCAAGCTGCGTCAGCTTGACCACATATCACGTTGTTGCTCGCTTGCTCGCTTACTCTTTTAGAAATGGTGCTTTTTTTGTCGCTCAACCGTGTTTTCAATGGTACAAAGTTCTATTCGTGGAATTCTGTAAAGCTGCTGTTTTACGATTCTACCGGAGAACTCTGTACCAAGCAGAATACGGTTGAGCGACGGCAAAAGTACCGCTTCTAAAAAAGTGAGCGAGCGTAAGCAAGCGACAACGTGAGGGCGGTCGAGCTGGCTCAGCTCGGCGGTCAAGCTGGCTCAGCTCGACGAAAAAAGAGACCCGGAAGGGGTCTCTTTTTTCATTGTGTAAAGTTTTATTTGGAGGGGTATAGCGTTGTTAATTACTCATTCGCTTACTGGGGAAGCTTGTCAATGAGTTTTGCATCGTACTGCTGGATAATTGCAGCGTCCTTTACATCAACTACTCCGTCAAGGTTTACATCGCCCAGGATAACAAGTTCAGGGTCGATAGGATACTTGGTGGAGTTTGCTGCGTACTGGAGTACTGTTACGATATCGGATACTGAAATGCTTCCGTTGCCGTCAACATCGCCGTATAAGCCGTTTACCTGTGCAGGAGTTGTAGTAGTCTCAGCAGGTGCTTCTGTAGTAGTTGTAGTAGTAGTTGTTGTTGTTGTGGTAGATGTAGTAGTTGCAGCCTGTGTCTGAGGTGTCTCAGAAGAAGCTGATGTAGAACCGTTTGCTACCTTTGTTTCGTCCATTGTACCGCCGTATGTCTCAAAGTAAGAAGCCAGCTTTGTGGTATCAGTCTGGAGGAAGTAGTCACCGGAAGGAATGTAGCAGATAGATGAATTTGTATCGAAGTTAGCGTACTGGCAGTTTGTGCTTACCTTAGCTGACTTGTCGGATACTACTGTACCGTCTGTTGCGCCCTTGCAGTTTGTGAGAACGTCCTTATAGCTCTTTACAGCGCCAAGCTTAACTTCCATAGGATTCTTACAGCTATCGAACAGGTTGTACTCTGAGAAGATGTAAGCATTAGCACGGGGGTTCATGCAGTAGCTTGTCTGACCGATGAACATATTGTTGTACATATGGATATTAGCCTGACGAGCCAGAGGTCCACGGGATTCGCACTTGTTCCAGTAGTTGTGGTGGTAAGTAAGGTGGAACTGGAGGTTGCTGTCAGAAGCGCCTACCAGGTTAGTCTTGTGGTAACCCTCGTAGTAGCAATAGCTGTTTGTGAAGTACAGACCACGCTTGAAGTCGCAAGCGCCGTCGCCGCCAGCCTTATCGCTCTCAGCGGGATTTGAGATAGAGGGCTTGTAGAATTCGCAGTTATGAACCCAGCATCTTTCAACAGGAGCAGTCAGCTTTGAACTCTCCTGAACGCCTTCCATACCTACGCAGTCCTCAGGAACGTTCTTGAATGCGATATTTCTGATCTCGAAGCTCTTACCGAAGTCAGGTGCAGCGGACTCAGCCATGAAGTGGAAGCCCCAGCCGTTTACAACAGCGTCACTGCCGATACCCTCGATAGTGATATCCTTACCGGACTTCATTCTTGCCATGTAGCCGTTATCACCAACTGAACCGCCGAAGTCTGTGGAATCGTAAGCAGTCAGACCGGAGGGAGCTTTAACGTCACCGATGATTCTGATTACCAGAGGAGTGCCGTCCTCAGCCAGCTTCTTGATGATGCCGCTGTTGGAGTTTGGCTTAGTACCGCCGTTGGAAGTCTTGCCGCCGCCGATGTCCTGACCGGCAGAGTTCAGGATATTACCGATACCTGTAACCTTTGTGCCGTCCTTTGATGTAACGGAAACGGTGTCCTTATTATCGTTAGTAACGTAGATAACCTTAGCACCGGGCTTTAATGTACCGCTGTCTGTGTAAGCACCTACGCCCTCGTTGTAGTTGAAGTGAGCATAACCGGATCTGTCCTGAGCATTTACTTCAAGACCGCTCTGAGTGATAGTACCCTTGTTTGTAGTCAGTGAAATGGAGTACTTACCAGCCGGAACGCCGGGGATATCAACTCTCAGACCGCTGGAAGTATCTCTTACCAGATAGGTCAGGTCGTCGCCTGTGAGAGTGCCGTTAACTGCGCCGCTGTAGGATACGCCTGTAACGTCGGTATCTTTAAGACCGGAGAATACAACGTAGAGCATTTCGTTCCAGCCGCCAGCGCTTACAGCCTTGATACCGTTCAGGTCAGCGGGAGAAGTTGTACCGCCCTGCTGCTGAGCCTGTGTTGTCTGCTGTTCCTGACCGCCGCCCTCTGTCTGCTGAGGAGCATCAGTAACAACGGGAGTAACTGTAGAAGAACCGCCGTCTGCTGCAAGTGTCATATAGAACAGGTTAACTGAATCTGCCTTAGTAAGAGTATGAGCGCCTGTAGAAACGTCAGCGGTGATGATGCCGTTGGAAGCAGTAAGCTTGTTGCCGTCCAGCTTGATAGTAGCGGTAGGCTCAGCGAATACGAGAGTAAGCTTGCCGTTGGAGGGTGAAGTGAAGCCGATAGAAGTAGCGGACTCTATCTTGAGGCACTGTGTAAGAGTCTTGCCGTCGTAGCTTACAGTACCCTTCTGAGTTGAGAGGTTACCGGTGATACTGTAGAAGCTGCTGGAAGTACCGCTTTCTGTGAAGTTATGAACGTAAGCGGAAGAAGAAGTGCTGCTGCCGCCGGAAGAAGGCTGCTGAGCCTGTGTTGTCTGAGCGGGCTGCTGCTGAGCGGCAGTAGTAGCAATGTCTGTAACTACTATCTCAGGTGCAGTTGTAAATACAGGAGCAGCGGTATTGTCCTCCTTGAAACCGCTTCCGATAGCGGTAACTGTACCCTTGTAAGAAGTCAGCGCACTCTTGAGGGCGGAGTTTACTGCATAGCTTTCGTCATCAGCGGAACTGAAAGTCCACTTGAAGTCACCGCCGTCAACACGTCCTGCCTTAGCTGCAACTATCTTAGGAACGTCGCTGGCATTATCAGCGGTGTAGCTGTACATCACGCTTGAAGTATCGAAGTTATTGTAGGTAGTGCCGCCGCTCTTTGTCTTAACAGAGCCGCCAACCTTTTCGGACTTGGAAGAAGCAACGTAAGCGTCGAAGTCGGAACTGCTGTCACCGTAGCTTACGAATGCCTTCTGACCGGTCATAACGTTGCCGTAAGCCTTGATGATACCACCTGTCTCGCCGGAGAAAGTACCGCCGGTAGCCACATCGCTGCCCTGACCGGAACTGAGCATGGGGTACTTACAATTTCTGAAATAGTTGCTCTCAACGAAGCAGGAAGCACCCATTGTAACGCCTACGCCGTACTTGGAGTTACCGTCGTAGTAGTTATTGTAGCAGTGAACGGAGCAAGTTCTGATTCTGGGGTGACGTGAGTCGGAGTGGTCGAACCAGTTATGGTGGTAGGTGATATAGTTCTCAGTCTTCTCGGACTTCATACCCTGGAGGTTGCATTTACCGTTGTCCCAGAAGTGGTTGTAGGAATGAGTGATGTAAGTGGAAGTTTTTGTATCCAGAGCGCCGTCGCCCTTAGCCTGGTCAGCATCAGAACCGGCATCGCCATAGAAGAAGTCGCAGTTATGAACCCATACATGATTATTGTTCTGCTGAAGACCGCAGTTATCGCCTTCGGAACTGTTACAGTTCATGAAGCCCAGGTTGCGGACTTCAACGTTTGAGCAGTTCTTGAGAACAAGACCGAAGCCATTGAGAGTAGCATCGCTGCCGATACCCTCGATAGTGCAGCCTGCTGTAACTGTGTCAACCATAAGGTCGCCCTTAGTGAGAGTAGAGGGGTCTGTGATGTTGCCGATGAAGCGGATATTCAGCGGACGTGACTCCTTACCCTTCTTGTAAGCGGTGATGATGTTCTGAACACCTGAAACTGATGAAGCGCCCTTGCCGGTGGAGTCGATGCTTGCGGAAACGCTGTCCTTGTTGGAGTTAGTAACGTAAACCACGATAGCATTTGACTTGAGAGTACCGTCGGCATTGTAAGCACCGTTTGCATTGCCGCTTACGAAAGCGAAGCCGCTTCTGTCGTGGGCATAGGCGGAAGCCTTAGCCTCAGCAGCCTTGGAGGAATCCTCCTTGCCGCTTATGATAGGAACGATCTTCATGGTGTGGCTGCCGGCTTTCAGACCAACAGCATCGGCTCTCATGTAGCCGGGGTACTGTCTGATGAGCATAGAGTCGATCTGAGTGCCGTCAACGTAAACGTTGTAGCCGGAAGCGCCTGATACAGATGACCATGTAGCATACATACCCTCGCCGTAACCTACGCTTGCAAGCACCTTTACGCTTGACTCAGCGGCGGAGACTGTAAGAGTATTCTCCGGCATGAAAAGTGTGGGAGCGCCGGTAGTGCCTGCGATGCAGGAAGCGCTCATGAGAGCAGCAGCAGCGATAGCAGCGGCTTTTCTCTGGATTAAGTTTGTTTTCATTCTGATTTCCCTCCCGTAATAGATACGTTGTGTATTTATTAACGTTTTTCTTTATGCTCATATTATATGGCAAATTCACAAAAAGTTCAATGATATATAATGCTGAATAACTGAACTATCGTGCAATTTATTTCTTTGTGATAGCACAATAAGTCAAATCTATTTTTAATACATAATGGTTACTTTATGCACAGGGCAGCAGCATTTATTTTTTGGGAATTATTTAAGTCGCACGTTTTTCTTTCTTTAAATTCTCAGTATTTCTGCCGCATCGCCAAAGGGGACAACCCAAGGTGGAAAAGGGGGAGGGACAAACTAAACCCGACA
>CAMOEP010000064.1 GCA_946612185.1 uncultured Ruminococcus sp. | reverse complement strand
CCACGGTGCAGGAAAGTTCGACCGCATAAAGAAGATAATGCTCATATGTCTCGGACTGGTCGCCGGTACGGGTATAGTCCTGGGCGCAGCCGCATGGATCGGCGCAAAACCGCTTCTGTCCATATATATTACCGACTCCCAGGAGGCGATAAAGTACGGCGTGATACGAATGAGCTGCATCTGCCTGCCGTATTTCCTGTGTGGGATAATGGACGTAGCCACCGGACTTCTCCGGGGTATCGGCTACTCGGTAATGCCCATGATCGTAACAGTCGCAGGCGTGTGCGTTTTCCGTATCGTGTGGATATACACGGTTTTCCGGATACCTCAGTTTCACACTCTGGAAAGCCTGTACCTGTCCTACGCAATATCCTGGATAATGACCTTTACTATCGAAATAGTGTGCTTCAATATCCTGCTTAAAAAAATGAGCAGGGGAGTGCAGACTGAATAAATTTGGAACGGCTCGGCTTAAAACAGCGGAGTCGTTTTTGTGTACTTGATTTTTCATATGAAATATGCTACAATAAAGTAGTACTCTGAAACAGCGCTGAAATGGCAAGCTTTATTCTGCTGTTTCCGATCAATACAGCTAATGCGATGCCCTACGGTGAAACTGACCGTCTGCGTTAGTTCAAACAGGAGGTGCGATATGATACTTGCAGGTTCAAATGGATTTTACAATGTTCCGATGCGGGAGAAGATAATGGAAGCTATCGGCGGCAAGACTGGTAAAATGCTTATGATACCCTTTGCGGCATCTGATACAAGGGGGGCAGTCCGGGAGCGGACAGGCGCAGTTATGGCAGGATTCCGCCAGGAGGAAATACTGATATACGATCTTGACGGCGGCAGGGAACTTATGGAGCATGACTACGACTTCATATGCGTTCCCGGAGGAAATACCTTTCGTCTGCTGAGCCGTATCCGTGAGGAGGGACTTGACGGCTTTATCCGTGAGCAGTACCGCAAAGGTGCGGTGTATATGGGGTTTTCTGCTGGTGCGTGCATAGCCTGTCCGGATATTGAGTACGTCAAAAACTACGACTCCCCGGAGTACATTCAAAACGGCGACTTCACTGCCCTGTGTCTGACAGATAACTACTTTCTCTGCCACTACGACAGCCGTGGTATTCAGGACATTATGATGTGCCGCAGGTATATGCCGGAAAATTCGCAGATAATCACCATAAACGAAAACCAGCTCATCGTTATGTGACTATAGAAGCACTAACTATCACTAAATAATGGAGGATAAGATGTTTGATCCGATGCTGAAAATAGGCGCTGTACTGAAAAACAGCGACATAGTTGAAACATTCAAATGCGGAAATATGGGAGCTATGAGACGTTCAAAAACCACCGATACACTGGTAATAATCACCGATTATTCAAAGGGGGCGTATCACGACAAGTGGATAGGCGGAGTTCTCCATTACACGGGAATGGGAAAGTCCGGTGACCAGGACGTTAACTGGTCACAGAACGCAACCCTTGCGGACAGTAACCGCAATGGCATTGATGTTCACTTGTTCGAGGTCATAGATGCCGGCGAGTATATTTACTGCGGACGTGTGAAGCTTGCAGACAAGCCATATATGAGTAATCAGCCCGGTGAGGACGGCAAGGACAGGATAGTCTGGATATTCCCTGTAAGACCAGTTCCGGACAACGATGTCAGAAAGCCGTCAATGTTCGTTTTTGCGGATATGGAGGACTATAATGCCCGTGGAAAGGACGTTGACAGCCAGTATTCCAAGTATCTTGCGGAGAAAAAGAAACGTGTCAGCAAAGCCCCGGCGCATACTCTTACCAGACCTGAAATAATGCCGGTAAAGCCAAAGGTCGTGGTAGAAGTGCCTGCGGACATTATGGGCAGGAAGGTAAGGCATAAGCTTTTCGGCTATGGCACGATAACTTCAATTAGCAGAACGATAATCGGCATTGATTTTGAAAAGTCCGGAGAAAAGAAGCTGGGCTATGAGTATTGCGTGAAAAACAATATGCTGGAATTCATCTGAACAAGCGTAAACGCTCCCTTTTTATGGGGAGCGTTTCGCTTACAGCCACAAAAAATATGGTTTCTGTTTGAAGCTGTTACGCATATATAACGAGAAAATATGTTTTCCCATGCAAAGAAATTGTAAAAAAAAGTATACAATACTTGAAATATGGTAAAGAAAATGCTATAATAAAAATGTATCACTTTTGATAACAAAAATTACAGGAGAAACAAACATGAATAAAACCATTTACGCCCAGCAGATAGACCAGATACTCAGCGAGGTGAAGAAAGCTGTTATCGGTAAGGACGAGATAATTGTCAAGGTACTTCTTGCCATACTCTGCAAGGGTCACATTCTGATCGAGGACATTCCCGGCGTGGGCAAGACCACTCTGGCGCTGGCTTTCTCGAAAGCATTGTCACTTGACCATAACCGTATGCAGTTCACACCGGATGTGCTGCCCTCAGATGTTACGGGATTTTCGGTATACAACAAGACTCAGAACACCTTTGAGTTCCGTCCGGGAGTAGCATTCTGCAACCTGTTCCTTGCGGACGAGATAAACCGTACATCGAGCAAAACTCAGTCGGCGCTTCTGGAACTTATGGAGGAGAAAAGCATCACCGTTGACGGCGTTACCTACAAACTGCCTGAGCCGTACACCGTTATCGCAACCCAAAACCCACTTGGTTCAGCCGGTACGCACAATCTTCCTGACTCACAGCTTGACCGCTTCATGATAAAGCTGAGTATGGGCTATCCGGAGTTTAACGACGAGGTGTCTATCCTCAAGTCGAAGTTCAATTCCAACCCGCTCAATTCGGTAAATCCCGTTGCCAATACGCAGATGATAACCGAGCTTCAGGAGCATATCTCCAATATCTATGTTGATGACAAGGTATACAACTACATTGTCTCCCTGGCAGCAGCTACCCGTCAGCACCCGATGTTGAAACTGGGCATCAGTCCCCGTGGTACTCTGGCACTCATGCAGATAGCCAAGGGAATTGCCGTTGCAAGAAGCAGGGATTACGTTATCCCTGACGATGTGGACTTTATATGCGCAGATGTATTCACTCACAGGATCATGCTCAGTTCAAAGGCGAAGCTTTCCGATGTTACTGCCTCTGATATCATTTCAGAGATACTCAGAAATGTGAATGCTCCCGGAGTAAGCTCCAGATAAGGGGAAATATGCTGCTGATGAAGATCATATTTGCGGCGCTGATAATAATATGCTTCATATTCTACGTTATGTACCTGTGGAACTTTGCCCTGGTACTTCTGGTAATAATGATAGCCGTACCGCTGGTGATGTTTCTTACCACATTCCTGGCGAGCAGGAAAATGGACGTGGAAATGATGCTGAAAAATACAACAGCCGCAAAGAACGAGAATTTCCCTGTACAGATAAAGGTGAACAACAGAAGCATTATTCCTATCGGAAAGGCTGATGTTCATATCCACTACTATAACGTTTTCAACAACCAGATAAATACCTTCCAGCTTTATATGCCCATACAGGCGAAGAACGCCCAGAGCGTAACATTCCAGCTTAGCTCGAAATTCTGCGGTATCGTAAATATATTCTGCAAGCAGATATACATCTACGACCCTTTGAGGATATTCAAATTCCGCATAGGCAGGAACATTTCCGTTCAGGCGGCGGTCATGCCGGAGGGTCATGAGATTGACGGCATAGTGAATTTCACCGACCGGGTCAACGAGGAAAGCGAGACATTCTCCGACCAGAAACCCGGCGACGACCCATCGGAGGTTTTCGACCTGCGAGGATACCACCCCGGCGACAAACTCAACCGCATACACTGGAAACTCAGTTCAAAGAAGGACGAGTTTATCGTCAAGGACTATTCCCTGCCGGTGGACATACCCTGTATGATATTCGCTGACCTTCATTGCTATGAGGATGACAAGTACACTCTCCCGGTATTTGATACCATAATGGAGACACTTGTATCGCTGTCACAGTTCCTTATCAGCAACGAAAGACCCCACACAATAGTCTACTACAGCGGCAGGCGAGGGGAGTTTGTGGAGAAGAACGTCACCGACCCGGATTCAATGGCGCTGACCATTCAGGAAATCGTACTTTCTGTCAGCGACAACCTTTTCTGCGAGAAGCCGGAGAATTACTTCCGCCTTAACGAGAACGAACTCTGCCTGTCCTCATTCACGTTCATCACCTCTGCGAATGAGACACAGATACTTGAGTACATCGACGACACTATCGACGCTGACTTCAAAAACGGCATAATCGTGGTAAAATCGCCGGAAGCTGCGGAAAAGATCAATGCAGAATATTCTGCATTGAAGGCGATGCCGGTAGTCATAGGTCGTGTGTCGGCTTCCATAAAGGATATAGAAATGTAAAGCTATGAATAAGAAAAAGAAGAAACTACAAAACAGCAACGGCATCACCATATGCGACAGTATCGTGATGTCAGTCCGTCATAAACGCCCGAACTACCGCAGCCTTGAAGCGGTACTCATTGCCGTAATGGGCTATGTTTCGGCAATTATGGCGTTCCTGAAAATGTTCAGCTTCAAGTACGATCCATCGAGGCTGTTTTTCGCCGGGATAATATTCTCAGCGGTATACATCTACTCCTCCCTCTGCGGAAAGAAGGGGTCGTACTTCACACTTGGCTCATGCGTAGTAGCAATGTTCTACGCCTACAAGAATATCACCAAACTTTCGCTGGGCTTCAAATTCATGTACAATACCATATACCATGCTGCTTACCGAACGGAGATAGAGTACTACAAATTTCTCCGGCCATCTCTGGAAAAGGACTCTGTTACGACGCTTTTCATAGTGTGCGCATGGCTTATAGCAGTCGTGGTGTACTACTTCACAATAAACCGCCCGAACTCGGTAATGCCGGTGCTGGTAACTTTCCCGCTAATGGAGGTGGGACTGTATAACGGTATAAAAATGCCGATATTCTGGGGAGTAATGGTAGTTGCCTACTGGCTGGCTATCCTCGCTATGTCAAATACGGATATTGGCGAGTACTCCGGCGGAAACGGCGGATTCGTCCGGAAGGACAATATATTCTTCCCGAAACGGCAGATGCGCTTGAAAGTCACGGAAAAGTGCGGCGCAATAGTTATACTCACTACTGTATGTGCCGGTGCGCTGGCATCAGGTGCGATAAAGCTTTCCCACTACAAGCGCAGCGATGAGATGAACAAGAAGCGCATCGAGATCCGTGATGCGGTGAATTCATTCTCTATGGACAATCTTGCAGAGAGCGTGTCCGGGCTGACTACAGCTTTCGGACTGGACTTCAAGTACGAAAATCACCACCTGGGAAACGTGGACAGACTCCGCTACAAGGATACCACCGATCTTGTGGTCGCCATAAGCGGAAACGTGGGCGGAGCGGTATACCTCAAAGATT
Source organism: uncultured Ruminococcus sp. (assembly GCA_946612185.1). GTDB lineage: Bacteria > Bacillota > Clostridia > Oscillospirales > Ruminococcaceae > Ruminococcus. Next base: position 4,064 of record CAMOEP010000064.1, on the reverse strand, counting down.
ATACCGGTTCACTTTATGAGGATAACCAGTGGACTGACCTGCCGGAGAGTGCATACTCAGACCAGGTATTTGAGGATTTTGATAAGTACGGCATAGCACCTCAGAGTTTCCCGGAGTACTTCGGAAGATTCATAGATGAGGACGCAGCCACATACACTTTAACAATAGAATCCAACCTCAAATCAGGACACAGATTCGAGCCGTACTTTACCGTTGAAGGCGATTCGCTGAGATACGACAAGGACAAGGGGGTTATTACAACTGACAGCAAATCCACCACATTCCGCTACAGATTCATGCCCATGACCAACGACCAGCTTGCCGCAAGACTACAGCTCCCTGTCAGAAACGTATTCTACAGCGATGCGGTCATGAACTATGAGGATAGGAAGATAATCGAGGAATTCTGCCAGGATAAGGAGCTTCTCAGCTTCGATAACTATTTCTCTGTTGACTCTGAGATACCAGCCACCGTTAATGAACTTTATGATTATCCTGATGCGATAATGTCGGAGCTTTTGCAGGCGGAGTATAAGGAGTTCGTTTACGCAAACTATCTGACCATTCCTGACGGCACGAATATGGACGAGGTTTATGCGCATTACAAGGACATTCTTGAATCACCGGACAACAGCGCAGCATCAAGGCTTGAGAAACTTACTGCAATCCGTGAAAAGATGACCTCTGAAGTAACTTACTCCCTTGATCCCGGACGTACTCCTTCAAACCGTGATTTCGTCAATTACTTCCTTCTGGAGAATAAGAAGGGCTACTGCACCCACTACGCAACCTCCGGTGTAATACTTGCAAGAATGGCAGGTATTCCGGCACGATATGTTACAGGATACGTTATCGTCGGTGATGACTTCAATAATGATAACCTCAATTCCGACGGAAGCTATACCATTAACGTAAAGGATAACCGCTGTCACGCCTGGACTGAGGTTTATCTGGACGGTTACGGCTGGGTACCATTTGAGTTCACCGCAGGATATTCCAGCCAGACCATTGACACAACGCCACCGCCTACAGAAGCATCTACCGAAGATATGACCGATGAAACAGCGGTAAATACATCGCCCCAGGAAACTACTGCCCCTGCAAGGAGTACCTCCGGCGCAAGCAAGACCACCGGAAACAGCGAGTCAGAGACAACTTCCGCAGCCGAGACTGAGACAACTGCCGCTGAGACTACTAAGTCCGGAGCAGGTCTGATAGGCGGTGACGACGGCTCAGCCGGTCAGCACCGTGAACTTCCCACAGCGGTCAAGAACGTGATACGCACAGTGCTTCTCATAGCGGCATTTGCGGCATTTGTACTTATCCGCCGCTGGATAAAGCTGAGGATAAGGCTCATGCACTTCACCACCGGCTCCAATTCCAGCCGTATAAGCTACATCTATGACTACACCGAGTCTCTGCTGAAAATCAGCGGCAGGGAAAAGGGTGATATGCCGTATGCGGAATTTGCAGCGGAGATAGAAGGAGTTTTGGGCGGCAAGTACTTTGATGAAGGCAGGTTCTATGAGTTTATGGAAACTGCTCTGCGTGCCGGATTTGACGCAACAGAACCGGATTCCGAGGAACTGAAAAACTGCCGGAAGTTTGCAGATGAACTGGCAGAAAAGTTCTATGAGAGGAAAAACTGGCTCAGCCGGATAGTGATGAAGTATATCACCGTACTGAAATAGGAGGAATGATATGAAAGGTTACACAAGACATTCTGTAAGCAAGGGCGTTCTGCTGATAATCGCCGGACTGCTCATTGCGTTTTTTCCGGGCGTTATCAACAAGCTGTTCTACCTGCTTGGCATGGGACTGATAATATTCTCGATTGTATCGGTGGTGATGTCAGTTCTTGCAGGAGCGCCCCGGTTTGCCGGGGGAGTTATAGGAGTTATTGCCGGAATAGTCATAACTTCCCTGCCGTCATTTGTGCAGGTGGGAGTACCGATGATAGCCGGGATAATATTCCTGACCTCAGCCATTGAAAGACTTGGCAGCGCATGGCGAAGCTACAAGGCAGGAATGAGGTTCGTACCCGGCGTGATACCTGGAATACTGGGGCTTATCGCTGGCGGATTCTTGCTTTTCCACCCACTTGGCAGCAGCACGTTTATCCGCATAGTACTGGGATTTATCCTTATAGCTCTCGGTTCATTCAATATCTTCACCGACCTGAAGATCAATCGCCCTCCTGACGACGGTATCATTGACGTTAAGGACTATACTGTTTCGGACGATAAATAATGTCCGGGCGGCGCTTAGGGAACTTTCCCTGATCTTCCAGAATAAAAATCCCCCTGATATGGTATACCAATTCTTCACGGAATTGATAGTCAGCCGTATCAGGGGGATTTTTTGGAAAAAGTTCTGGGAGGAAACCATTCACCAGAACAGTTTCCTCCCAGTAAGAATCACTTAACTATATCGCCGTCGTTGAAGGGGTCGCCGCACTCAGCGCAGAACTTAGGCGGATTGAATGGGTCAGCAGGTTCCCAGCCGCACTTGTCGCATCGGTACAGGGGAGCGCCGGCAGGCTTGGGTTTACCACATTCAGCGCAGAACTTACCCTTATTTAAAGCGCCGCAGGAGCAAGTCCAGCCGGCAGCGTCAGCAGGCTTGGGTTTACCACACTCAGCGCAGAACTTTCCGGTATTGGAAGCGCCGCAGGAGCAAGTCCATGAGCCAGCAGGAGCGGGCTTGGATTTACCGCAGTCAGCGCAGAAGTTACCGGTATTAGTCTTGCCGCAGGAGCAAGTCCATGAACCGGCAGCAGGAGCAGAAGCACCGCCCATATTGAAAAGGTTCTGAGCATTCAGACCGCCAGCCTGCTGAGCCATATTCATGCCGAAGAATCCCATAGCAGCGCCGCCTTGATTTCCGGCAGCGGTATGCATAGCGCCAGCCTGAGCCTCAACGAGGGTAGCAGCGGCATTGCGGGCATCTCTGTTCCAGGCGGTGTCCTCAGTTTTCTTGATCCTGTCCTCGTCCTCCTTGGAGATAGTAACGGAGTTAACGGAGATAGTAGAAACTGACAGACCTCTGTGATCCTTCCACTTAGTTGCAAGAGCATCATTGAGAGCGTCGCAGAGTTCGAGGGTATAGCCGGGAAGCTGGTCGTATCTGATACCTGATGCGGATATCTTAGCGAAAGCAGGCTGGAGAGCGTTAAGGAACTCAGACTTGAGCTGGTTATCCAGGCTGCTTCTGGTGTACTTATCGCTGAAATTGCCGCAGACGTTCTGATAGAACAGCATAGGGTCAGTAAGCTTATAGGAATAAGTACCATTGCAGCGAACACCGACAGTGAAACTCTTTCCTAAGTCATCATAAGTTACACGGAAGGGGACAGGGTTCTGAGTGCCGAACTTATTGTCCATAATTTCCTTGGTATTGAAGTAGTAGATACGCTGGTCGTGAGCGGTATCGCCGCCGTAGCCCACACGCTCCCACATCTTTTTCAGTGTATCGATAACGTTCCTGCCGAAGCCGCCGCCTGAGAACAGACCGGGTTCAGTGGACATATCGTATGTATACTCGCCGGGAACAGCGCAGATCTCAACGACCTGACCCTGATCCACGATAATCATGCACTGACCGTCAGCAACAGCGATCTTAGAGCCGTTAGTGATGATATTGTCATTACCCTTATTAGATGAGAATTTGCCGGTCTGCTTCTTACCCTTGACAGCAAGAACGTCAGCAGGCAGAGCCTCACAGTAGAAGAATTCCTTCCAGGTGTCCTTAGCGGTAGAGATGCCGCCAACGACCATAGCCTGAATAAGTCCCATAGTAAAAACTCCTTTCCGGACAGCCTATAAATGCAGCCGTAAAATAATCTTAACAAAGTCCCGTAATGAAATTTACAGGTACAATGATATTATAACACATTTCACCAGAAAATGCACTACTTTTTTACTCTAAACTATAAATATTTTTTATTTAACTTATTCCCAGGTGTCCCATATCTCAGGACAGTAGCCGATAGCAGCCTTTTTGCCGTTGCGGACAATGGGCAGGCGGATAAGCTGCTGATTCTCAAAAAGCTTTTCCTCTTTGTC
>CAMOEP010000063.1 GCA_946612185.1 uncultured Ruminococcus sp. | reverse complement strand
CTTGTCGTCCACATTTCCACGGCTGACGGCAGTTTTCTTGTATGGCGGAAAATGTATCACGGAAAGTAAATGCTGCTGCCGTGGCTTTCTTCCAGTAATCAATTGACAAAAAACATTTCTCGGAGTATAATTAATTATAAATACAGAAGGAGGTCTTTTATGAAGTTCCAGAACCCCATTATCCCCGGTTTCTACCCCGACCCCAGTGTTTGCTTCGCTGAGGGTAAATTCTACCTGGTCACCAGCACATTCCAGTACTTCCCCGGCGTTGCCCTCTTTGAAAGCGCCGACCTGGTAAACTGGTCACAGATAGGTCACGTCCTTACTCGTCCCTCTCAGCTTCCTCTCACCGGTGCAGTAAGTTCCGCAGGCATTTTCGCCCCGACCATACGCTATAACAACGGCACTTTCTATATGGTAACGACCAATACCACCACCGGTCGGAATTTCTACGTCACTACCAACGATATCCACGGCGAATGGTCAGAACCAATTAATGTTGACCAGGACGGAATTGACCCCAGTCTCTACTTCGAGGACGGCAAGGCGTACTTCATGAGCAACGGCACTGCTGACGACGGTACAGGCGGAGTTATTCAGTGCGAGATAGACATAAATACCGGTGAAAAACTCACTCCCTCCCGCTGTCTCTGGCAAGGCTCTGGCGGAAGATTCCTGGAGTCCCCCCACCTTTACAAAATAGGCAGCTACTACTACCTCATGGCGGCTGAGGGCGGCACGGAGTACGGTCATATGATAACCTACGCAAGAAGTTCCTCCCTCTGGGGAACTTTCGAGGGCTACAGCGGAAACCCAGTCCTCACAAACCGTAATAAGGGCGGATTCCGCTTGCAGGGCATGGGTCACGGCGACCTTATCCGGAAACCCGACACCGGCGAGTGGTTCATTCTCCACCTGGGCTTCCGTCAGATAGGCGACTGGGAAGCTTATCACCATATCGGCAGGGAAACTTTTCTCACTCCGGTTCACTTCCATGAGGATGGCTGGTTTACTGCCGGAAACGACGGTACTACCGATGCAGAGTACGAGATACAGGGCGACTTTTCCCAGAACCGCCCCACAAGTTTCGGATTTGCTGACCGTGACAGGTGGATAAAACTGCGCAATACCGATCTGAGCGATTGCAAATTCACCGATTCAGCGTTTACCCTCAAATCAAACAGCGATGACCTCTCTCAGCTTGAACCTGCGTTCATTGGCATAAGGCAGACCGGAATGACCGGTAATTTCAGCGTGAATGTGTCAGTTTCAGGCGATTCCGGCGAGGCTGGCGTGAGTGTATATATGGACGAGAAGCATCACTATGACCTGGCAGTACGCAAGTGCGCAAGTGGCTGTGAAGCAGTCCTCTCACTTCATATCGGTGACGCTGAGTATACACGCAATACTCTTGAAATTCCCGGAAATTCAGCCGTTCTCAGCATCAGATTCGACAGCCATGCTTACTCCTTCTCCGCAAACGGTACTTCTTTCGGCTGCGCACAGACAAGGTACGTTTCCACCGAAGTTGCAGGCGGATTCACAGGAGTACTGTTCGGACTTTATGCCACAGGCGACGGCATCACAGGTGAATTCTCAGAACTCCAGAACCATTACACTGAATTATGACCGAAACTAACACAGTTCTCCGACTTGTCCCCAAGAAGAAAAAGGGACTTCTCCGCCTGATTTTCAGCAGACTGGGAATGATAGTCCTGCTTATCATTTTCCAGATCGCCATTTTTATCGCCCTCTACGTCTGGGCGGACGAGTATTTCACCTGGTTCAATGGCGCTATAAGGATATTTGCCGTGGTAATGGTCTTGTACCTTTTCAACATCGACATGGATTCTACCGCCAAGCTTACCTGGCTGAACCTTATCATGCTGTTCCCTATCCCGGCTTCATTATTCTTCTGGTTCACCCAGCGTGACATCGGTCACAAGGCGGAAAGAGCGCTGGTTCAGCACGCTATCAGAGAAAGCCGGGAACGTATACAGCAGGAAACAGAAGTCATCTATGCCCCTGACCTTGTGAATTCCGGTACTGACGACCTTTGCAGGTACGTCAATCGAAGTGGCTGTTTCCCTATTTACCGGGGAACGCAGGTGCAGTACTTTCCAAGTGGCGAGGAGAAGTTCGCTTCACTTGTGGAAGAACTGAAAAAGGCGGAGCGGTTCATATTCCTTGAATACTTCATCATCGACGAGGGCTATATGTGGGGAACTATCCTGAAAATACTGGCTGACAAGGCGGCACAGGGAGTTGAGGTAAGGCTTCTGTACGACGGAATGTGCGAGGTCAGCCTGCTCCCACATGACTACCCCAAACGCCTGGAACGTCTGGGCATCAAGGCTAAGGCGTTCTCACCGATAGCGCCGTTTTTATCCACTACCTACAACTACCGTGACCATAGAAAAATACTGGTCATCGACGGAAAAACGGCATTTAACGGCGGCGTGAACCTTGCTGACGAGTATATCAATGCACGGGAGCGCTTTGGTCACTGGAAGGATACCGCTGTTATGCTGAAAGGCAAGGCGGTGCGGAGTTTTACACTTATGTTCCTGCAAATGTGGAATATCGGAGTTGCTGAGCCAGAGTGGGAGAAGTGGCTGGATACAGTTTACGAAGTGCCAACGGACGGCTATGTTATGCCCTACGGCGACCATCCCCTCGACGACGACAAGGTGGGTGAGAACGTGTATATGGACATTCTCAACCGTGCAAGAAGCTACGTCCACATCATGACACCGTACCTTATACTTGACGGAGAACTGGAGTCTGCCCTGAAATATGCGGCACAGCGGGGAGTTGACGTGAAGATAATACTCCCAGGTATTCCGGACAAGAAACTGGCGTATTCGCTGGCTAAGGCGCACTACAAGCCGCTTATCGCCGCCGGTGTCAAGATATATGAGTACACTCCCGGATTCGTCCACGCAAAGGTGTTCGTCAGCGACGACGAAAAGGCGGTAGTTGGCACGATAAACCTTGATTACCGCAGTCTCTACCACCATTTCGAGTGCGCAACCTACCTCTACCGCACAAGCTGTATCAGCAATATCAGCGCCGATTTCAACACCACGCTGAAAAAGTGCAGGCAGGTCACCCCGGAAACTATACGCAAAGAGAAACTTTACTATAAAATAACCGGAAGTATAATGAAGCTGCTCGCTCCACTGATGTGATGCGGAGGATCAGCGGCACTCCTTTCGGCTATTTTCTGAGGATATTCTTCCGGGCAAAGAGCATCTCCAAATTCTTTGCCTTAGTTCTAAAAAAAATTTCCCCTGCTATGACGTGCAAAACTTGTGTTTTTGGCAAAGCTGGATACGTCATATCAGGGGGAATTTTTTCAAAGCCGAAAGTTTTAGGAATGGTGTCTGTGGGAGGCGGTCAGTCCATGAGTTCGTTGGGGCTTACGCCGAGGATATTGGCAAGGCGCATGAATGTGACAACGTCGGGAACTCTTGTACCGTTTTCCCAGCGGTGGACGGTTGGAACGGAAACGCCCATGAGTTCGGAAAGCTGGTTGCGGGTGATGCCACGCTCCTCACGGCACTTTTGTATCTTCCTGCCGATAACTGCGTCGCCGGCACTTTGGGAGGCGATCATTTCGTCGGTTATACTTGACACGGGGAATCGCAGGTTATCAAGAGCAGCTTTAATTTTCTTGGTGGTAATAGGTTTGAGTATGAAAGTACTTGCGTTAGTCTCATAGCTGTCGAGAGCGTACTTTTCGTATCCGGTGATATAGATTATATTAGTTCTTGGGTACTTTGCGAGTATCTTTTTTGCCATACTTATTCCGTCAGTACCGGGCATATCAATGTCCATAAAAACGATATCGAAGCGGTTTTCATTACAAAGCGTCATTATCTCGCTGGACGATGATGTACCAGTTACTTCCGCATCGGGGACGAGGGAATTAAGGTCGAGGATAAGACCGTTAACTATCATCTGATGGTCGTCAGCTACAAGTATCTTCATTTACTTTCTGCCTCCTTTGGTATGGGGATTATTATGCTTACGGTAGTTCCGTCGGGGCGCTTGTCCATTTCGAGCCTGCCGTTACAGAGTTCGGCAAGGCGTTTGCGTGTATTGTCTATGCCAACGCCCAGGCGCTTGGTTTGTTTTTCGGTGAGGGTATTATTTTTACCTGTTCCGTCGTCGGTGACGCTGACGATATAGCAGTCGTCCTTTATGAAAGACGCTATGCGGATAGTACCGCCGTCTGCGCCAGTTCCGTGTTTAACGGCATTTTCCACAACTGGTTCAAGGCTTAGCGGAGGGATATTGAATCCCACCTCACTCAGTTCGTAGACCACTTCAATTTTTCTGGTGTAGTCCGCCTGAACGAGTGAAAGGTACGCCATAACGTTTTCGAGTTCCTGCTTGAAAGAAACCATATGGTCGTCCTGGATAGCCCGGAAGTGGGCTTGGAGGTATTCCGAGAAGTTGTCGATAGATTCGACAGCAGTTTCGGTATCGGTGCGGACGAGGGTGCGGATTATGTTAAGTGAATTATAAATAAAATGCGGCTGGATCTGTTCACGGAGGATAATAAGCTTATCCTGGGCGATATGGAGTTCCTTTTCAGCGATAGTTTCCCTCATTTCCTGCTGATAGATGACTGACAGGTAGATGTAGTAGGCGAGGGTACACATAGCTGTTACTGGAGTAGCATAGCCAAGGAGAGCGTCGGTGTATTCAAAAATGGAATCCAGGGCGGCGAGTACGGCAATTGCAAGGACGATGAGACTTTTACTGCGGCTGCATTTGAAGTGTGAGATAGACAGGAAGAATATTGCTCCGACGTATATCAGGAGAACCACGAAGATAGTTGGTGATAATACGCCGCCTTGCCAATGGTTTTCATCGTCGATGTAGAAGGCGTGGTGCGAGCCGAAAAGAGCCGGAAGGTAAACAGCGGTATTGATAACGGCGATGATTATCATTATTATGCGGTACTTTTTTTTCTGGCTTATGGTAAGCAGTTCCATAAGTATGAGTATTGGTCGGAGGATATACATTGATGTACTTGTGAACGTTCGTAATTTTACGGTCAGTTTCATGTCTTTGATAGGCGAGGGTATCTCGGTATCGCCGGCGAAAAGTCGCTCGAAGTAGTCGAGGATCGTAATTAGAAGAAGGAGGGCAACAGCCGCTCTGAAAAGGCCTGATGCAGGGATATCGGTGTTGCGGTTGACGTACATAAAGACGACGAGAACGAAAAGTATCATCAATGTGGGGAAACTTGAAGTAATGAATTCAAGAAACATATCGTCTCCTTTCTGATGCACATAATATATTTTGTATTTACTGCATAAAAAACATACTATAATTATATCACATTCCCCCAAAAAGTCAAGCCGAGCTGAGCCAGCTCGACCGCTCTCACGTTGTCGCTCGTTTCTCTCGCTCACTTTAAAAGAAACGGTACTTTTGCCGTCGCTCAACCATATTCTGCTTGGTACATAGTTCTATTCAAGTATTTTTGTGAATTTGCCGCTTTTTTTGTTCTACCGGAGAACATTGTACCAGTACAGATAAGGTTGAGCGACGTACAAAGTACCGTTTCTAAAAAAGTGAGCGAGTTAACGAGCGACAACGTGATATGTGGTCAAGCTGACGCAGCTTGGTTGTTGAAAATCACTAATGAATTATGATGGTTTTGTTGAATTTGACAAAAGTGCTGTATTTACCAGTATGGTAAATGCAATTTACTGTGAAATGTGTTACAATATAGTCAGAAGAAAAAAACAAGTATTTTACAGGACAAGAAATAAATAGTCCATAATCATATCAAGACATCTTCACCTCCAATACTGACTATCCTGACAGGGCTGTAAGCGCCACTTGCAGCCCTTGAAGGGAAGTCTGGGAAAAGGAGGTTTTATATAGCAAGTTCCCGGAATGGAATATATGAAGAAGGAGATACAATGACAGAAATGACACGCTTTAAGATCGCTATGTATAACGATCTGTCGCTTCGTAAAAAATATCTGAGAATACTCGATATAATCTCCGCAAACGGTACTGTTACACCTGAGATAACCGCTTACGCCGCTAAAAAACTCGGCTTCGATATCTCTGCGGAGGACTTTGAAAAGGAAGAATCCGAAAGACGCTTCTCCGCCGATGAACTGGAAAGCGTCGCAAGCGCTAACGATGACTTCGCTCCCGATGGCAGACGAATGGGCTGCCCCATGAACTTCTACATGAGTTGGACTGACTACTGGATCCGCAACGACCATGAGTCCTGTCCAAAAGGCGGTCATCACGAAATTATTGAATCTTCCGCCGACTGTATATGCAAAAAATGCCGACTTTCTCTTTCAGAGCGTGGACTTATCGACATCTACGACAAGTACGGCAACGAAATAAAATAGACTGTTACTCCTCCTTTCAGATAATATAAAGGTGTGTTACCCAAGGCTGACAGATTTTGCTGACCGCACTCACTGTCAGCCGTCGGTAACTGCCGAGATCCTTGCAATTTAAAAATATGTTACTAAAGGCAACACCGCACAAAGCCGCCAGGCGCTCTTTGTGCGGTGTTGCCTATAATGCCGGAACTTGCTATCGGCGCAGGCGCACACCATGAGCGTCCCGACGGAAAAGGCTACCCAAAGGGACTAAAGGGTGACGAAATACCAAGAGTTGCCCAGATAATCGCCGTTGCGGATACATTTGATGCAATGTACTCCGACCGCCCATACCGCAAACGAATGAACTTCGACAAAGCTGTGTCAATTATCAGCGAGGCCCGTGGAACTCAGCTTACCAGCGACGTTGTTGACGCATTTATGCGCATGGTTGACAAAGGTGAGTTCCGCTCCCCCGACGACACCGGCGGCACTACCGAGGACATCGACAATATCCGCAAAAAATTCCAGTGACCCTCCGGCTTCTCCCAGACCCCCTTCCTAAAACTTGAAGTCTCAAAAAGAAGTCAGAGAGAAAATCCTTGCCCAGAAGAATATCCTCAGAAAATAGCCGGGAGGAACATTGGGACGGTTTGGGACATCAGAACTGTGCTTTCAAGAGTTCCACGAATTTTTGTGCGTATTCTGAGCCGTTATCAGTTCGCAGAAAGGCGCAGTATCGGCGGATAAGCGGCTTTCCGCTGCGGAGCAGGCGAATGGCTTTCGTTGCACTTCCGGAGGGGGGAGCGCTGCCCTCGATCGGCATGAACCCCTTGCCCTGAATGACCAGCATACGGGCATCGTCCGTAAATTCCGTGAAAAACACCTCGCTCTTGAATCCCAGGTCGTCCAGGTAAAAATGCCGCTCAGTCTCACGCTGATCCTCAGAAGCAAGGAGTATCAGCGGCGTATTTTTCAGGTCACTTATCTCCGCACTGTCAAGCTGTGCAAGCGGACTTTTTGCCGATATTTCGGCATAGTACTCCTGTATATCAAGTACGATATTGACGTACTCGTCCGAAAAAGCACGCCGTTGGTCATTCAGGACGATATCCAGTTCACCTCTGCGAAGCTGGGCGTAAAGAGCGTCATGGTTGGCGTGGGTGACCTCCGCCGTAACTTCCGGGAACTGCGCCGAAAACTCAGCAACAGCGCCGGAAAGTTCGTTTCCGCAGTATCCTTTCAGAACGCCTATTTTCAGCGAACCTTTGCCGCTGGTCATCTGCTGCATCTGGCGCAGGACAGCGTCATAATCCGCCACCAGTACCAGGCTTTTCCGGTAAAAGAATTCCCCGGCTTCGGTTAGGGTAAAGCTGCGCTTGTTTCGGTTCAGCAGGGGAGTGCCAAGTTCCGCTTCGAGCGCCTTTATTTGCTGGGATATAGCCGACTGTGAGATGAAATGCTCCTCGGCGGCTGCGGTAAAACTGCCGGTTCTCACCACTGACTGAAAATAACGTATCTGTTTTAACATATTCCACCTCCGTCATATCTGTACTGTTTTGCTGTAATTGCTTAAATTATACCATAGTTTTACGAATTAATCAAGCCCTGAAATCTACAATTCGGATAAGTTTTACTTATAATTTGATAAGCTTAATACTGCACAGGAATACTCTGATGATGGTAAAAAATGGCTCGGAAATTGTAAACATTTCTTGAAAATCAGTGGAAATCTAAAATTTTAACAACTGAAAAACACGGTATATAGCCAAGAAATTTGTGTGTGTGCAAAATCACCAAAAAAGGGGGATTCTTTTATTCGTTTTGCTAATTGCATATGATTTTCATGTGTGGTACAATATATTTATCATATCGGTTAGGGGAATGATAAGGATGAAATTGATTATAATCGGAATTGTTGTCGTATTGTTGATCGTCGCTGTTGTGGTGATAATCAGCAAACTCGGAGGGAACAAGACGGAGAACAAGAAGCTTCTCCAGGAAATCTATAGTAACTTTTCACAAAGCGCAGTCGCTAATATCATTGATATTTGTGAGAATGAACATAGAAACCCACTCTCTCCTCATCGCTATTCAGTGGTGGTCAGCTTTTGTTATGACGGAAAAAGGGGCAGAACTCCCTGTATGTACACAATTTATACGGACGATTCCTCAGTCCGCAGCTTAGAGGAACAGATACCGCTGGTGGTTATTCCGCCGTATCTGGACTACAAGCGAAATGTCCTGACTAAAAAGGAACTTTTCGACATCTTCGGGCATACCTTCGATGTCAACAATAAGAATGCGTTTCCGATGGCTGTTTATGAGCAGGACGCTAAGGCACTATATTGACTTTAGGAGCATTACATGGAAGAACTGAACATATCTGCATACTGTGACGGGGCTTTCAAGTTCGTGGAACAGTTTGGTAAAAAGTTTACAAATTCACCTAAAGATGCTGATACTATGGAGTATATCCTCGGCAAGGTGGCAAACCGCTACCAGTCCGGTCGCCTGAGTGATGCAGATGCGCAGAAAATTGCTTACTCTCTGGGTGTCTATCTGGGTCAGCTCATTCTGGAAAACGGCGGCGGAAAAGGCGGCTACAGGTGGGCTATGCACGAAGGTGTACCATGCCTTGAGAAGAATGCCGGTTGGAAAATGTTCCCGGTGACTAAGGTTTTCAAGCGCATCAAGGGTAACGTTTCTGACAGTGTTTCGGCATTTTATAAGACATCTATCATGATTGCTGAGGGAAAAATTAAAAAGAATTAACGATTACAGGCAGACTAACTCTGCCTGTTTTTCTATTGGAGGATTTATGGTTATAAACATTAACATTAAACAACTGGGCAGTCGTAAAAAAATTGCCCCTGTACCGTTTGTTTACCCTCGAAAACCGGCTACAGTCCGACAGCTTATCACCGATACCGTGCAGATCTGCGTGGAGGACTACAATAGCCGGGTGAGGGCGGGAGATAGCGGTATTTCGCCGCTTTCCGCCGATAATATAAACGATATGGCTCAGGTGGGGAAAATCGCTTTCGGAATAAACTACGGCGGTAGGGAACAGAAACTTGAACCTGCCGTAAACAACGCTATACAGGCATTTGAGGACGGTCTGTACCGCA
>CAMOEP010000062.1 GCA_946612185.1 uncultured Ruminococcus sp. | reverse complement strand
CCACGGTAAAAGTCATTGGTGCATATCCGGCAAAGACAAGGACGGAGTTTATGTCAGGTATGGGTGACATTCCGGGCAGGCGACCGCTTACCGATGAACCTATATGTGCGTTTAATGCTGATTGCGTGGTTTATGGCTACACTGGCTCAGAAGCAGAGCGCTATGCCGAAGAATGGGGAATTGAATTTGTTCCCCTTGAATACACTGAGGGCGATGCAAATTTTGACGGAAAATTCACCGTTGCTGACGTTGTGGCAGTTCAGGGGAATATCCTCGGAAAGCGTGACAGCGGAATGGTTTACTGGAAAGCCGCTGACATGAACAGCGACGGCGAACTTGATGTATTTGACCTTTGCGAACTCAGGCAGAGGCTCAGAAACGGCATATGATACAAAAACGGCTGCGTAACCAGGTTGCGCAGCCGTACTTTTCAGGCAACACCGCACAAAGCCGTCAGGCGGTCTTTGTGCGGTATTGCCTTTACTTTATAAATCCTTTGCGGACGAGTGGGAACAGTATACCGCCCAGGGCGTTTCCCAGGGTCATTACAAGCAGGTAGCCGAACGCCTTAACCGACCATGCGCCGGCGAGACTGAAATAGAACATATTCGCCACGCAATGCTCAAAACCGCTGAGAATGAACACCACCACTGGCAGGAACACTGCCAGCATTTGTGCCGCCGGATTTTTGATAGTCTTGTAGCCGTCGGCGGCGAGGAACATGAGTATTCCGCAGAATACCGCCAGAATAAGTACTGACAGAAGGGAGTCATTCATCTTGACGCTGCAAAGTCCTGAAGCTTTTTCGCTTATGCCGGAAATACGGGTGCATCGGATAAGCGCCGCAGAAAAGGCAGTTCCTACGAGGTTTCCAAGCCAGATGATGCACAGGTCGATAAGGTAGCCGGGTTTATTTTCCACAGCGTAGCCCACCTTTCCGGTGAAAAGGTTCAGCCCGGAGGTGAGTATGACAAACAGTCCCGTACCGAACAGAAACGAGCCGATATAGCGGTTATCGCAGCTCAGGAACACCGTTCCGCCGATAGCGATAGCTATGCCGGTAAGGAATGCACGCAGGAATATGTCAGCAAATTTTTTCATTGATAAGCCTCTTTTCAATTGTGAATCGTATCACAAACCATGTTAATTTTATCACAAACAGTACTATTATACCACATAATTTTCGATTTGTAAAGACCCTATTGCACAAGTGCAACAAAAAACAGCAGGAGCATTTTGAACTCCTGCCGTTTTTTTGTTAAAAATAATCTTTGAGCAATTTTTGGTAAAGGTCAGCGGAAGCCTGATTGAGTGTGGCTTTTTCGTAGATAACGTCATTGCTTGCGCTGAAGAAGTCATCTATCATTCCGCCTGTCTCGATTATCGGGTCAAGCTTGCCGAGATCAGCGGACTCCATGCACTGTGAGGCTTCGTACTGAAGTCCCTCCAGCATACCCTTTCTCTCAAGGGCGGACTGTGCGGACTTACTCAGGGGGATACCCTTTTCGATTCCCTGAAGGACAGCCATTTCCTTGCTGTTGAGCAGGAAATCCAGGAGCATTGCTGACTCTCTTGGGTGGGCGGTATTCTTGCTGATAGCGTACATAGTAGCCGGTTTAGCGTACCAGCCCTCGCCAACGTTATTGCCGTCGAAGGTGGTATACTGCGCAGGGACAATATTTCTGCCTTTCTTGACAGCTTCACCGAAGTAGTTGGAAGCGTCGCTGACCCATGCAACAGAACCGGCGTAAACCTCGCTTGCCAGGTTATTGCGTTCGTAGTACTCCACCTGCGGTGCGACTTTAGCGTCGATAAGCTTCTGGTAGAACTCTATCATGACCGCAAGGTCGGCTGCGCCGAAGTTCAGACCACCGTCATCGGTAAGGAAAGGCTTACCCTGCTTCTGTTCGGCGTAGGTGATAAGGTACATCCACATCGCCTTTGAAGAGGCACTAAGGGGATAGATGCCGTCCTCACTCATTTTTTCGGCGGCGGTGAAGAAGTCGTCCCAGGTGGTGGGAACGTCCAGGCTGTAGCGGTTGTAGAGTGTCTGGTTAATGTAGACAGTCTGGGCATTCATAGCGATAGGTATCGCATTGAGTTTGCTGTTTTTAAGACCGTAGTTAAGCTGTTCAGCGTCGTAATTGCTAAGGTCAACGATATCACTTACGGTATTGATATCAAGGTAGCCGTTTCCGTCGGGGGAATAGGTATCCAGCCAGCCGTAGTTTATCTGCATAACGTCCGACTCAGTGCCGGATATCATCCAGACCTTGTTACGGGTCTCATAGCCTGACCATTCGGAGTACTTACATTCCACCTTTATATCCGGATGAAGTTCCTCGAACTCCTCAACAGCGGCGATTGTGTACTTATTACGGGCATCATTGCCCCACCATGAGAAGGAGATCTCGACCTGTTTTTCCTGCGAGATGATGTCGGTATCGGCACAGCCCACGGAAGATATCAGCATTGCAGCGGAGAGAACGGCTGCGATCCCACGTCTGAATTTATTCATCTGATCGCCTCCTTAAAGAATTGTGAACTTGCCCTTGCCGGTCTTTTTGGAGGAACGGAGGGAATTTGCAGCTTTGTCGTAGAGTTCCTGATAAGTAAGTCCGCCTTCGGGATATATAGCAGCGCCCACGCTTGTGGTGATATTGATAAGACCCATAGTAGGCTTGCGCTCCTTCTGGGCATAGGTATCACAAAGGTCAACGCAGCGGTTCACTACCTCGGTGTGGAAAACCTCCGGGTCAGAAGTCTCAGCCTTGATAAGGATAGCGAAGCTGTCCTCGGAGAGTCTGCCGAGGGTTTCGTAATTTGGGAAAACCTCTCTGATGATAGTGACCAGTCTGAGAAGCTGAGCGTCGGCAGCCTCTCTGCCAAGACCGTTAACGATGTTCATAAAGTCGTCCACATCGGTCATAATAAGGGCGTACATATCATTACCGGCGTTTTTGATGACGTTATCGTTTTTGTCACGGAAGTAGCGGTTGCTGAGGACACCCTCGAAGCCGTCCTCGCTTATTTCGTCGGAAAGACCGGCGGTAATAGTGCTTACCGGGTCGGCTGCACGTCTTATGAACAGAGTACCGGCAGCGATAGCGATAAGTGCAGCGATGATACCAGCGCCGTACATGAAACTGCGGGTATCAACAGCTTCTTTGAGGATAATCTTTGTAGGAATGGAAGAAATGACGTACCAGCCGCCGGAACTTACGCCAACGGTGGAAAGGTTGTCGCTGTCGCTGACAACGGCGCTGTCAAGACCCTGTATCTCATTGAGTATCTCAGTGGGGATAATAGAGCCGAGTTCAGCCTTATCGGAGGAGTATATAGTCTTGTAGGAACTGTCGGTAAGGCGGACAGTCATGGAGTCGAGGTTGTCCGGGTTCTCGAAAACTCTGTCCAGTTCAGCGGTATAGAATGAGATAACGAACAGGGTATTATCATTGAACTGCTTGACGTAGTAGATACGCTCATAGTCGTTATTGTAGCCGGTGTACCAACCGTCACGGCTGCGTGAACGGGTTATCATAGCGCTCAGGTCAGTGTAGAGGTTGTCACCGAAAAGTGCGGTAGTACCGTTTGAGACTTTGCCGACGGTGTGGTTATTGCTGTACACCAGACCGTAGTCCACGAAGTTCTCCATAAGGCAGATGCTCATAAGGTCGTCGGATATTTGCTTTTCGGTATTTATCGCCTCATATTCGTCATTTGAAGGGTCGGCAGCGTTGTAGGAATACGCATTGTCAACAGCATAAGCGAGCGTACCGACAGTCTCCATACGCTTCAGATAGCTGTCGAGATTGATGATAAGCTGAGAATTCAGCGAAGATGTCATAGAACCGACTTTGTTCTTGATAACCTTGTTGTAGCGGTTGACAGCAAAGAGCGTGATGCCGAGAACCGCAGCGATAATGATAGCAGCGTAGCCGATTATCATGAACAGGTTCATTTTCTTGATACGTTCCAGACTTTTCGCCTGGATCTGATCTCTGGTCATAAAGATCCTCCTTACATTAAAATTTGCTGCAAAGGCGGCATCCCCACAAAGCGCCTGTTGAGCAGTAAACCGATACTGACCCACAGTCAGCTCTTATGAAAATATTATAACACAAATCCCATAAAAAATCAATCATATTGGGTAATTTTGTACAATGGTGATTGATTGTTTACATTCTTTTCATAATTATCTACAAAAAATAAACTCGATGTATAGATTTAAGCTAAATTGGCTTCAATTAATCCACTATTAAGTGAGATTCGGACTGGGTTAATTAACCGCAAAGCCGGGGTATGTACAAATGGCACAAAAAAGCCCCGGATCGACCGGGGCAGATGTATATCAATGAAAATCCGTGCATATCATTTTCCCGCATTTTTCGGGAGTATAGACCCAGTTTTCCATGTGGTTTGCGGTGATGTAGTACTTGAAATCGCAGCAATGACGGCAGTCCACGCAGGTGTCCACGATCACCAGCTTTATCTTCATTTTCTCCGGTATCATCGCCTTTATGTAGACGCTGACGCTCTGACCGGGGGAGATGCCGGGGCGCAGTTCCGCAAGACCGGCAAGATTTGGAGCAAGTTCCACGAATATACCGTAGTCCTCTACAGAGCGTACAATTCCGGAGACAGTCTCACCCGGCTCGAAATTCAGGGCATTTTCCTCCCAAGTGCCGAGGAGTTCCTTGTGGGTGAGGAAGATGCGCCCGTCCTCGATGCCGCTGACCACAGCCCTTATGAACTGCCCCACATGGAAGCGGTCGGAGGGGTGGGAGATGCGTGAAACGGAGATAGTGTCGATAGGGATAAGCGACGGCACGCCGCAGCCGATATCCACAAATGCGCCGAATTGCTCCAGATGCGTCACCCGGCAGTCGATAACGTCGCCGCACCGCAGAAGGCTCAGGTAATCGCGTATGCACTCCTCCTGGGCGGCGCTGCGTGAGAGCATGGCGGTGACTTTTCCGCTGCCGTCCATGCATATATCAGTTACCTTGAAGCAGACCGGCTTCCCGACCCTTGAAATAATGGCGATATCCCGTGTTTTTCCCTCGGATATGCCGACTGCTCCCTCGCTTCTGGGAATTATCCCCTTGGCACAGGGCAGGTCAACGATAAGGTCGTGACCGCCGGAGCAGACGGCTGCACGGGCTTCGAGTATCATACCGCTGCGCATAGCCTCGGTAAGTCCCTCCAAAGTGGCGATATACTGCTGATTTTCGGCAGTTTTGAATCTATATCCTTCAGGTCTGTAGTCCATTTTATCCCTCCGTTAAATTCTTACTCAGCACCATAGTGCGTGTCTGAGATAATATTATTCGCCGGGGGAGGGGAATATTCCTGTATCAGCTTCCGGAACGGATATTTTCAGCCCCCATTGAGGTCAGCACTGAACTTATCCGCTCGCTGCCGCTGCCGTCACAGACGATGAAAACGTCGGTTTTCCGGCTTCTGGCAGGCTCAGGGATAGTGTCACGGCAGAAGGGCGACTCCATAACGGCAGTGAGATAATTCTGGCTGGTAAGTCCCGTTGGCATAATGGTGAATACGGTCGAACCGGTGCGCTCCTGCGCCCTGTCACCACTCTTGCGATAGAAGTATTTTGCCGAATATACGCCGTTTACAGTCTCCCGTATCTGGCGCAGGGCTGTCTCGGCAAACTCCGGACATTCAAATTCACAGGTGATTCTTGTTACCATAAGCAAATTCCTTTCAACATTGGTTTTGTAGGGATTCAATATGTTTTTAGCGGCGTTTTTATTATTTTTCCACAAAGTCTGAGAATTATTCAATAATAATATTGATTTACGGAAAGATTTGCGGTATAATAGTAGAGTACGATTTTATAAAGGAGGGAACTTGTATGGACGTAAGAGTTGGCGACATTCTTGAAATGAAGAAGAAGCACCCCTGCGGAAGCTTTGAAATGGAAGTCCTGCGCTCAGGTATGGATTTCAGACTGCGGTGCGTTGGCTGTTCACGAGAATTCATGGTTCCCCGGAACAAGATAGAAAAGAGTATCAAGAAAATTCGCCGTGAGAGCGAAGGATAGCAGCTCAGTATCAGGCAGAACCATTTTTTTAAGGAGTGATACTGATGTTTGAAAAGCTGTCTGTTATGGAAGAAAAGTATGAGGAAATAAGCCGGAAACTCTCCGACCCGGAGGTAATAAGCGATAACAAGCTTTATGCCCAGCTTATGAAGGAATTCAAGAACCTGACCCCTATCGTGGAGAAATTCAGGGAGTACAAGTCGCAGCTTGCCCAGAATGACGAGGCTAAGGAACTGCTGGGTGAGTCCGGTCTTGACAGGGAGATGAAAGAGCTTGCACAGATGCAGCTTGACCAGTCCCGTGAGGCTATGGAGGAACTGACAAAGGAACTGAAGATCCTCCTCCTGCCCAAAGACCCCAACGATGACAAGAACGTTATCATAGAGATAAGAGGCGGCGCAGGCGGCGATGAAGCGTCACTGTTTGCCAACTCATTATACAGAATGTATAGTATGTACGCCGAGGCTAAGGGCTGGAAGCAGGAGATACTTTCCGCTAATCCCACGGAACTTGGCGGATTCAAGGAAATAAGCTTCTCTATCGAGGGCGAAGGCGCTTATTCACGCCTGAAATACGAAAGCGGCGTTCACCGTGTTCAGCGTGTGCCGGAAACTGAGTCACAGGGACGTATCCACACGTCTACGGTGACGGTCGCCGTGCTTGTGGAAGCCGACGAAGTGGAACTGGAAATAAGTCCCACTGACCTTAAAATCGACTATTTCCGGGCAAGCGGCGCTGGCGGTCAGCATATCAACAAGACCGAGTCCGCTGTCCGTATAACTTACCTGCCCACAAATGTGGTGGTGGAGTGCCAGGACGAGCGCAGCCAGCATAAGAATAAGGACAAGGCTATGAAGATACTCCGTTCGAGAGTGTACGAAGCCATGCAGCAGGAACAGTCACAGAAAATCGCATCAGAACGCCGTATGCAAGTGGGTACTGGCGACCGTTCTGAGCGTATAAGGACTTACAATTTCCCACAGGGCAGACTTACCGACCACCGGATAGGTCTGACTATCTATCGCCTTGAGGATATGCTCAATGGCAATCTTGATGAGGTATTTGATGCGCTGGCGACCGCAGATCAGGCGGCAAAGCTGGCAAGTCAGGAAGGGTAAACTATGGAGACAATGCTACTCGACAGCAGCGAAAGCGATCTGGCAACTGCCGCCGCACTGATCCGGCAGGGGCATCTTGTGGGTATCCCCACTGAAACTGTATACGGTCTTGGGGCTGATGCCGGCAACGAAAGGGCAGTCCGGAGCATTTTTGAAGCTAAGGGCAGACCCTCGGACAACCCCCTTATCGTTCATCTGGCGGACTTTTCACAGGCTACAAATTATACTACGAGTATACCGAAGCTTGCCTATACCCTTGCAGAGCATTTCTGCCCAGGGCCTCTGACTATGGTGCTGCCCAAGAACGAGCGTATCCCTATGGCTACCTCCGGCGGTCTGGACACAGTGGGCATAAGAGTGCCTTCACACCCGGTAATGCACCGTATCATCGAACTTGCAGGCTGCCCTATAGCTGCGCCCTCCGCTAATACTTCCGGCTACCCAAGCCCCACCTCCGCCCAGCACGTCATGGCTGATATGAACGGCAGGATCGCTGCTATCGTTGACGGCGGAGTGTCGAAATTCGGCGTAGAATCGACGGTCATCTCCTTCGACGACGAAAATAGCGTGAGAATTCTCCGCCCCGGCTGCGTCACAAGGGATATGCTTCTTGAGTACTGCCAGTGCGTCACTATCGACCCGGCTATCCTCAAAGGGCTTGCTGACGGCGAAAAAGCCGCTTCTCCCGGTATGAAGTACAAGCACTATTCCCCGAAGGCTGATGTGGTCATGATCGAGGGAACTGCCAGCCAGGTGCGCAGGTTCGCTGAGGAAAACGCTTCTGATACTACCTATTTCGTTATCTACTCCGGGGACGAGGAAAATTTCCCCGGTAAATACATAACCTACGGCGCAGACAGCCTCCAGCAGGCACATAGTCTGTTCGCTATTCTTCGTGACCTTGACAGCCTGGGCGCTGATAAGGTCTACGTTCGTGCCCCTGCCCACGACGGCGTGGGACTTGCAGTATACAACCGCCTTATCAGGGCGGCAGGATTCGAGGTGATCACTTTATGAGCAGTGTTGACGGCATAATGGTCGTCGGTCTGACCGGTCAGACCGGCGCTGGCAAAAGTACAGTATCTAAAATATTCGCTGAACACGGCTTTGAAGTGATAAACGCCGATATGGTCGCACGGAAAGTCGTGGAAGTGGGAAAGCCGTGTCTTGCGGAAATTGCCGAACTTTTCGGCAGCAGCGTCATAAACGACGACGGTTCTCTCAACAGGCGTGCCCTGGGACGGATAGTTTTCTGCAATAAAACTAAGCTGGAGACACTAAACTCCGTCATCTACCCCTATATCACCGCTGAGATACTCGACATGATACAGCGGTTTTCCGAGGAGGGCAGGAAGCTTATCCTCCTGGACGCTCCCACACTTTTCGAGAGCCATTCGGACGACTTCTGCGATATAATTATTTCCGTGCTGGCTGAGCCGGAAATTCGCCTGAAAAGGATAACCGAGCGTGACGGTATTTCCGAAGCTGACGCTAAAAACCGCATGGATTCCCAGCTAAGCTCCGAGTTCTTTATATCACGGTCGGACTATATAATTGAAAACAACCACTCTATCGGGAAGGTCACCGAGATCTCCCGTGAGGTTGCTGAAAAGGTCATAGATTACTGTCAGAATCACCCTGACATCATCTGACGAAAGGAGTAATTTTTATGGACGAGAAAAAAAGTGCTGCTAAGGAACTGAAAGATAAGCTCTTTATGCAGAAGAAAAACGGCTGGTTCCGTATCCAGGACGGCGAAGATGCACTTATCACAGATTTCGCTGAGGGCTACAAGGACTTCCTCGACCACGCTAAGACTGAGCGTGAGGCTGTTATCCGTGCAAGCGCTATGCTTGAAGCTAAGGGTTTTGTGAAGTACGAAAAGGGCAAGTCCTATAAGACCGGCGACAAGGTGTACCTCAATAACAGAGGAAAATCCCTGGTAATTGCCGTTATCGGAAGCGCTCCTATCAGCGAGGGTGTACGCCTGTGCGCCGCACATATTGATTCCCCCAGACTTGACCTGAAGCAGAACCCCCTCTACGAGGACTGCGATATGGCGCTGTTCAAGACTCATTACTACGGCGGTATCAAGAAGTATCAGTGGACTACTATCCCGCTGTCACTCCACGGCGTTATCATCAGGGCTGACGGCGAGAGCGTTTGCGTGAACATCGGTGAGGACGAGAGTGACCCTGTGTTCTGCATCACCGACCTGCTGCCCCACCTTGCCGCAGAGCAGATGAGCCGCCCTGCCGGAAAGCTTATCCGTGGCGAGGACTTAAACCTCCTCATCGGCTCAAAGCCTTTCCTGGAGGACGATACCAGCGAGGCAGTAAAGCTGAATATCCTCAGCATACTTTTCGAGAAGTACGGCATCACTGAGGAGGACTTCATCTCCGCTGAACTGGAAGCTGTACCTGCTTTCAAGACAAAGGACATCGGCTTCGACAGAAGTCTCATCGGCGGCTATGGTCACGACGACCGCTGCTGTTCATACCCGGCACTTATGGCTGC
>CAMOEP010000061.1 GCA_946612185.1 uncultured Ruminococcus sp. | reverse complement strand
CAAGTGGAAAAAGGGGGAGGAACAAATTAAACCCGGCAAAAATCGGCATTTCCTCAGCCTTTTCCCCTTAGGTTTCAACCCTGACGGACTCTCTCTTCCTGAGCCTCTTTTTTCCCCTCTTTTGCCGATTTTTACCGGCATTGTCTTCCTAAAATCCATAGGTCGAAAATTTATGTCACCTTATTTTCCGGCAGTCTCCTTGCCGTCCACATTTCTACGGCAGCCGGCAGTTTTCTTGTATGTCGGAAAATGTTTCACGGAAAGTAAATGCTGTTGCCGCCACACAGTCACCGACCAAATTTGACGAAAAGACGTGCATGAATCCCTATGTAAAAGCTTAGGGGAAGGAATTGTGCAGAAAACAAAAATGCTCCATAAAAGCGTACAACGGTACAGACCGGAGGAAAAGAGTAACGCTTTACGGAGCAAGAGTAGTTATCAGATGTAGTAGAGGAGGGTTTCGGGGTTGAACTGGGAGTTTTCCTGGTAGCAGCTTATCAGATCAGCGATAGTGACGGATTCAGCGCACTGACAAAGGTTCTCGTTCATTCTGCTCCAGAGTTTGTCGGAGATAGCGCCTGCAATGACAGGGTCGAGGTTCTCGTCGGAGGGGGAGTTAGTCAGGAGGGAGATATCAAGCGCCTCGATAACTTGCCGGAGGGTGATCTGATCGGGTTCTTTAGCGAGGGTATATCCGCCCTTAGCGCCCTTGACGCTGCGGATCAGTGCGGCATTGCGGAGAATAGGGAGAATCTGTTCCAGGTATTTTGCGGAAACGCCCTGCCGCCTTGCGATATTGACGACCTTCACCACATTTCCGCCGGTGCAGTTTATAGCGATGTCCAGTAGTGCGACTATTCCGCACTCAACTTTAGCTGATACCTTCATATGTAATCGTCCTTTCAATGGTTAGTATTCCTATCTATATACTAAGTATACCATATTTAACGGAGATTTTCAAGTATTTTTTGTTGGTAATAATGACGAAATAAAATGGCATCAACAAATCATATCTGTTTAATAGGACAAGCTGACAAGCTGAGCCAGCTTGACCGCCCCCACGTTGTCGCTTGCTTACGCTCGCTTACATAATAGAAACGGTACTTTATTTGTCGCTCAACCGTGTTTTCCTTGGTACTAAGTTTTCAGGAAGAATCATAAAACATCAAGTTTACGGAATTCCCGAATAGAACTTTGTACCAAGCAGAATATGGTTGAGCGACGGCAAAAGTACCGTTTCTTAAACAGTAAGCGAGTTGACGCTTGCCTTTGGCTCGCTTACATAATAGAAACGGTACTTTGTACGTCGCAGAGCCGTGTTTTCCTTGGTACTAAGTTCTCTGGTAGATTTGTAAAGCATCAAGTTTACAGAATTTCCCGAATAGAACTTTGTACCAAGCAGAATATGGTTGAGCGACGGCAAAAGTACCGTTTCTTAAATAGTGAGCAAGCGTAAGCGAGCGTCAACGTGAGAAGCGGTCGAGCTGGCTTCAGCTCGGCTCAGGTTGCTGACTCTAAATATTTTTTATCACTGTCCCACTTGTATAATCCGGTCTGAACAAGAAGCTGGAGATTATCCTTAGTAACGACATAGGGAGTAAGCAGGTAGGACTGAATGTACTTCTTTCCGTTATTGTATGAGCCTGTATCATAAGTCACCTCAGCAGGGAGCGAGTCAACAAGGCTTGCCGCCGGTACGCCGCCGTCGAGGATCTGCCTGCATACCTCAAATGCAACTGCCGCTTCGTCGTCAAGATTCTTGTATACAGTCATGGACTGCTTGCCGTCAACGATATTGCGGAGGTTTTCCAGGTCGCCGTCCTGACCGGTTATAATAACATCATTTGAGCCGCTGTATTTGGACTCCAACGCCTGCGAAACTCCCAGTGCTGTCGAGTCGTTAGCGCATATCACTGCATCAAGCTGCTCGTCTGTATAGTAAGCATCGAGGGTGCTTTCCATATTCTTCTTAGCATTATCAGAAGCCCAGTCCTTAGTAGCGACCTTTTCAAAACTGTCTTTGCCTGACTTGATGACCAGCTTGCCGCTTTTGATATAATCAGCAAGGGTATCGTATGCGCCGGAGAAGAAGTACTTAGCGTTATTATCGCCGGAATCGCCGCCTACGAATTCGATATTGAAATGACCCGGTGCATTGTCCAGGTCGAGGTTTTCCTTGACAAATTCGCCCTGAAGCTTGCCTACAGCAGAGTTATCGAATGAAATGTAATAGGTAAGAGCGTCAGTATTCATGATAAGGCGGTCGTAAGCCACAACAGGTATATCCTTTTCCTTAGCACCGTCGAGATTCTTAGCCGCTTCGTTTCCGTCAACTGCGGCAATGAGAAGCAGGTCAACGTCCTCAGAGATAAGGCTGAGAATGTCGTTATTCTGCTTAGCAGCGTCGTTATCAGAATAAGTAAGGATAACGTTGTATCCCACTGACTCGAACTGCTTTTTAAGGTATTCACCGTCATTGTTCCAGCGTACAAGATCCTGTGTAGGCATAGCGATGCCGATAGTCTTGTTAGTGTCGCTGACCTTTGTCTCTGGCGCACTTTCAGTCTCAGGGGCAGAGCCGCTTCCACAGGAAACGAGAGAGCCTGCCATAGCAATAGATGCCAGTGCTGCAATAACTTTTTTCATAGTTTTCCTCCTATATTTATGCCTAAATATTTCTCGATTCATCCATTCCCAAGCATCATTTTACACCCAAAAGCGCCAATTGTCAAGCAATATCCGCAATTTTAAAAAAGTGTATGACTTACTTCCGGATTCTTGCTCAAAAGACAAGAAATACTATTCAAATTGACAGTCAGTCTATCAATTTCAGATAAAAAATCCGGCAGACCTGAAACGACCTGCCGGGATAGGCTATTAGCGGCTAAATTCAAATTCTCCGCCAATTTCCCCAAGAAACAGCACCCTTCCGCCTTTTGGCATGGGTAACACATTGCCTGCGTCCTTGACGTGGGAAGTGTATATCGGCTCATCGAATTTGTTGAACACGATAACAGCGCTGTTTTCGGGTCTTGTCACGGTAACGGGAGTGTTGGCGATGCTGTCGGAAATGGCGAACCATTCCGCACTGTCAGTCAATTCAACAGACCTGGCTGCCGCATCAAATCCGGGGATATCATCTGCCATGATATACTCCATGCCAAATGAAGTTTTCATCATCTGTCTGCCGTTTTTATCGGTTTCAAGGGTAATGTTGAGAAGATCTCTGCTTGACGAGGACGGTATACGATTTGGTGAAACAAGATGCTCACTGTCAGCTATTTTCAGCAGATGATCCATTCCATTGCCTGAAAGAAAAGCATAGCCTTTCAGCTCGTTTATAGTAAAGAACTGTCCGATGCTTTTATCTTCATAATTGCTTGATGAAAACTTATCCCCCACAAGGAGTAACTTCTTTCCGTCAAGTGCCTTAATGCCGTTCAGAACGTCATCTCCGACATTGTTTTCCTCGATCATCTGTCCCCCATAGGTCTTTATACCCACCGAACCAAGTCCGGGGTAAGTCATTCCGCTGGACACTTTAATAAAAGTTCCGTCGGTATTCTTCTCAAAGGAAAGCCTGCTGCTGCCGCCTGCCACAAGGCGCTTATCGAATCCGCTGTCCTCGACTTCGTAGGCAAGTTCAGCAAAATCGCCGTCTGCGGTATAAACGTAGTCGGTGTATTCAGTCTTGCGTGAGGTTATCTTTTCCAAGTGGAGGTACTTGTTATCGGGAAACGTTACCCTGCAAAGTGTATCGCCCATGCCCATGTTCATGAGATACCAGCCCTCATAAGCCTTGAATTCATCGGGTATTTCGTCAACAATCGTACATTCGGGCATTACATCTTCCACAATGCTGATACCCTTTTCCTGCAAGCAAACGTCCATGAGTGCCTGCGCCACAAGGTCGTTATAGGTACTGCTGCCGCCGTTTGAAAGCACCGCAACGCTGATATGCTCATCGGGCGCAGTCATCAGGAAAGCGTGATCCATCGTTACATCGCCGCCCTTGCCGACTACTTTAACACCATTTTGCTTGTAGCGGAGCATTTCGGCATAGTCCCAGCCAAGACCGTTATCATCGCTGTATTCATCGTCGTTCCAGCGGGCAGACATAGCGTTCTTTGCGCTGTCAGAAATGAGCGTATCATCGCCCGTAAAGAACGCTGTGCCGAATTTTGCCGTATCGGAAGCAGTCGCATAGATACCGCCGTCACCGATCGTCATGCAGTAGCTTGTATCAAGGGGCAGACCGCTTGCCGAGATTGAGGGAACAAGCTTTTCATTGCGGTACATATCTATGGGAGTTCCGGTGCTGCTAAGGTTCAGCTTATCCGAGATATTCTCCCTCACATAATCGGTGTAGGTCATGCCCGTTACGTTCTCGACGATAAGTTCCAGCAGGTCGAAACCGTCATTGCAGTACGCCGCATACTTTCCGGGGTCAGCTTTAAGCTGCTGAGAAGCAAGGTTTTCAAGGATATGATCGTGGCAATAGGTATCATTGTCCTCATACAGATCGCTGCTGACTTTTGTTGAACCCATTATTCCCGAAGTGTGATCCATAAGCATACGCACGGTGATGTCCTTGTAACGTTCATCAGCCATTTTGAAACCGGGGACATATTCGGTCACTGGCGAATCAAGTTCCACCAGTCCCATATCTGCAAGCTGCATGACGGCGGCGGTGGAATACATCTTGCTGACTGAACCTATGCAGTAGATATATTCGCCGTCAACTGCATCATTTTCCGCAGACACAGCTTTTGCCGCCGTGTCTGATCTTTCTGCATGGTCATTTGTTACACCTGCGCAGCCTGTCAGCATGAGAAGTGCCATGACTGCGGCGATATTCCTGATATATTTCATACTCTCCCCCTTATTCGGTCATAAGTTCAGTTACGGAAATTGCCTTTATCCTGCCGGCGCTTATGTATGTTACGCCGTAGCAGAACGCCACAAGTACCACATCTGCGGCAATAGTCAGCGGAATATTAAGTTCACCCACAACGCCGAACACCATGAGCCAGAATGTGCTGTAAACATAATTTGCCGCAAATGACGCTATTATCACGGAAACTATGGTCACAGGCATAGTTTTTATGGCTATCTGCTTCATCAGGTCTTTTGAGGTGTAGCCCATACCTTTCATGATGCCTAAGCGTCTGCGCTGACGCTTCACGTTAGATGATGCGATAAGTCCCAGGATAACTGCCACAACTGCGGAAAGCACGATAGTTGCCCCGATAGTGCTGTATTTTGAAACTATGGAAACACCGTACATTTCCTGCTCCGCCAGAGTCATAAGCGAGGAAACTTCCCTTATGATAAAGTGTCTGTTGTTACCTGTGATGACCTGTCCGTCAACGACTACCGCATAGTCGATATTCGTCACGCCGTACTGCGAGGTCAGCAGAGCGAGTTTTTCGTCTGCCGCCGCCCGGATACGTTCTTCCAGAGTTCCGTCTGTACCTGCCACATTCATGCTGTTTTTAGCGGAAGTGCCGAACTTCTCATTCAGCTTTTCCTCAAACTGCTCCATTGTCACGCCGTCTTTCAGATATACCGAAACAAGGTTCGGTCGTGCATCAGGGCAGGCACGGCGGTAGCCCTCGGAGGTCATATACATCATTGAGCCGCCGTTCATCATGCTGCTTGTTATTCCTGTTATTATAAATTTAGTTTCAGTGCCGTTGCCGCTGATAACGACGCTGTCGCCTATGTTCGTACCGTCATACCTTTTTCTTGCAATGGTTATCATTACCTCGTTATCATGTTCAGGGAATCTGCCGTCCAGCAGACTTATATTTTCCGCATCGCTATAGTCATCATATATAACAGGCAGACCTCCGCCGTATCTGCTTTCCTTTACAGTAAGCCAACTGCCCGAATAGCCTGCCAAAGCCTTTCTTACGTCCGGCATATCTGCTATCTCGTTTCTGACTGCATTGACATCTGTGCCGTTCATGAGTTTCACTTCGGTGACGAAATCGTATCCTGCCATAGACATAAGTCCGTCCATGCCGTGACTGAAGAATTCCGCACCTGTCACGCAGAACAGAATAGCCGTACCTGCCGCAATGATGCAGACCGCCGTTCCGAACGCAGCCTTTATGTCACCGAAAAAGCTTTTCATGGCAAGTGTCACATTGATGCTGCCCTTAGACTTTTCCAGGGGAAGAATGTTCCTGCCGAAATGGTGTGTGCGTATCCCTTTCCGGAACGCCACAACAGGCGGGAATTTCTTGACCTTTGCCGCCTTGACAAGAGCAAATATGGTCACAAGCACTACCACGATAAGCCCGGAAAGCAGTATCATTCCGCCTTCGGTTTTCACGGTAACAGGTCTGCCTATCATATTCTGTATGCCCAGATTCATAAGCGGACTTACGAGAAATGCTTCCGCAGCGCCAAGAACTGCACCGATGCCAGCGATTATCACATATTCGTACATATAGGAAAGGGATATCTCACGGGAACGGTAGCCCAGCGCTTCCAGAACACCTATCTGCTGCATCTGGTCTTCAATGTCGCTGGTGATGCGGTGCATTATCATAAGTACCGCCGAAAGCAGGGTTATCATTGAGAAAAACGCCAGGAAACCCATGAACATATTTATGAAAATCAGGGAATTTGTCTTTTCAAGTTCCACATTGTTGTTAATATAGAATGACTCGATACTTTCGCCGCATATTTCGCTGCACCTGCTGATGTGACCGGTATTGGTATAGCTGGTGTCTCCGGAGTTAAAGCAAAGCACCTGGCTTACGAAACTGCCGCTTCCGCTGAATACCAGCTTGAAAAGCTCATAGTCGTTATCGGATATGACCATTTTATAGCCGCATCCCGAATCATTGCAAAGTCCGGTCTTGTAAAATCCGGCTATGGTGAAGGGATAATCTCTGCCGTTCTTGCAGGCAGTCAGTGTATCACCGGGCTTGTAACCCTCGTTGATACTGAAAAACATGGGCAGCCATATGGGGTGTTCCAGCTTTTCGATCTCCTCATCGGAGAGTTTGTCAGCCTTGACGAAATCCTCGATCTTCCGTTCTGCCTTTTCGTTTACGAAAAATGATTTATAGCTGCGGTCTTCGCCGTTGTTGTTTACATAATCCAGCAGATCAACGAATATGGCTTCTGTCTCGGTTATGTCAGTGATGCCGTAGTCCGTTCCGAGTACTTCCTTGAATTCGTCATGGTATTTGTCCTTTTTTATAAAAACGATAGTATCCTTCGAGCCAGCCTGAGCGAAGCTGTCATCGTAAGCCTTGTTCGCCTTTGAGATGTTCGCCATGAATACAGCGAGCATGAGGGCGGTTATCATCGTGAGGAAAACGATAGCCGCAGCTTCTTTTTTGTGGCTTTTAAGCTTGAAAAGCGATAAACGAAGTATGTTCATATTCTCACTCCTTACCAGCCCATTTTTTCAAGGAACGCTGTCAGTCCGGCACGGCGCTTCTGCCCGTCGTCCTGGTCATAGGGCGGCATATGGTAGTCACCCACAACACCGCCGTCACGCAGGTACAGCACTCTTGTTCCCCGGAGAGCAGTTTTCAGGTCGTGAGTTACCATAACGATAGACTGACCGTTCTGGTGTATCCCGGTGAAGATATCCAGTACATCACAGGAAGATGCGGAGTTGAGCGCACCTGTTGGCTCGTCTGCGAAAAGTATTTTCGGCTCGTTGATAATTGCCCGGACTATGCCAACTCTCTGCGCCTCGCCGCCGGAAAGCTGGTTGGGATATTTCTTCCAGTCCTCCTCATTCAGCCCGACTTTTTTGAGCAGTTCCTTTGCTTTATTAACAAGTTCAGGGGAATTCTTCTGCACGATAAGCGCCCCTGTCAGCACATTGTCCAGAACGGTCTGGTCGTCAAGCAGGTACACGCTCTGAAAAACGAACCCGCAGTTTCCCCGGCGAAACTGCGCAAGCTGGTCGTTGGAGTAGTCCTGTATCTGGGTATCCCCGAAGAATATCTTGCCAAGTGTGGGCTTATCCATGCCTGAAAGCGCATACAGGAGAGTGGATTTCCCCGAACCAGATGAACCCATGATGACGGTGAAGTCACCCTGAGTGATGTCGAGGTCGAGGTTTTTGATAACGTGCTGCTGAGTGCCGCCGTTTGAGAATGATTTGCAGAGTTTTTCTGCTTTTAAAATAGAAGAAGCCATATATAACACCCTTTCGTAGATTGTTTTACTAAGGATATTATACATGACTTTCGGAAATTCTTCCATAAAACTTTCCTATCAAATTCTTATATTTTTCTTAAATCCCGTCAAAGGTATATCGCAGAATTCGGCTTACCACCATTCACCAGAACACCAGAAAACACTAAAAAATCCGTCAGTTGTCCGGAATTCTGTGCGTAAAATACCGGAATAATTGTGCGTAAACAAATTTAAAAGCCTGCACCGGAATGCAGGCTTTTGTTTATTTTTTCAGCTTTCCCATTTCACGGAGGAGCGTGTCGATGTCCTGATGAATGTAGACCTGAGCGGTCGTCGAGAAGTTGGCATGGCCAATGATTTTCTGCAAGTTCTCTGGACGAAGTCCGGCAGCGGAAGAAAGTGATGCAAAGGTGTGACGTGTGCTATGAGGTGTCAGCTCAGAAGTGTCTATCCCACAGGCTTCAAGCCCCTGATAGAACACTTCGTCACGGAATCGGGCCGTTGACATGGGAAAGAGCCTGCCTGAACCTGTCTCGCTGATCCACTTCCGGACGAACTCCTTCAGTTCCGGAATACTTGGTGGAATCGGAACGAGCCTGTTCTTTCCGGCGTTGGTCTTTTCGCCGCCGATTATGTAGCCAGTATCCAGATTAACGCTTTCCACTGTCAGCGCACAGATCTCACCGATGCGGAATCCGGTGTATATCATCAGCAGAATTGCCTGAACACGTTTATCGTCGGAACTTGCCCACAGCGCTGCAATTTCGTCACGGGTAAAGATCCTTTTTTCCTTCTTCTCAAATTTCGGGATAATTACAAAATCAGCATAGTTTTTTTGTATTATATCATTCTCCATTGCCCAGCGGCTCATCATCGAAGCCATTGCCTTGATAGCTTCGCAGGCAGATTTTGATGTCGCAGCGTTGACGATCTCCTGGTAGTGGGCGGTGCGAATATCCCTCATCGGCAGCAGGGAAATGTCAGAAAAACGTTTCCACATTGCGGAATACAGGCTCACCGATGACTGAGAAACCTGCTGAAAGTGGGTTTCCGACCACATATCATAAACATCTGCGAGGGTTGCGTTCCAGAGATCGGGTCTGCCATGAGCCAGGAAGTCGTCAAGTGCCTTCTTCGCTTCGGCTCTGGTTGCGAAAGAGCCGATGTAAACACGGGAATCACCGAACCTGGTTGACGGGCCGTGAGCTATCCAGGGCTTCTTGTTACGGCTGTCCTTGGAGATCGTACCAGTGCCATGCTCACGCTTGTGGTATTTGGCAGGCGTGGCGGACTGCTTTTTTCCGCAGTGGTTGCAGTACAGCGAGTTTTCCGGTATCTCTTGCTTGCATTTGATACATACCATAAAAAATACCTCCTTCAAAAGTCTTGACATTCTGCGGAGGATATGTTATACTAAAACCGTGGCGGTTCGAGTAGAGATATTCTCCGCTTGAACTTAGTCCCCTACGGCATTGCTACTGCTGTGGGGGATTTTTTTATTATAAAAGCTGAGCAATATTTATAGTCAGCTTACCGCCATATATTCCGAC
>CAMOEP010000060.1 GCA_946612185.1 uncultured Ruminococcus sp. | reverse complement strand
CCTTGGCATCGGTCGTCCTGACCATGTTGATATGGTCAATATCCTCCTGAGTGATACCGTTTTCCTCGTCTGGTTCAGAGGGAAATTTGCTCAGGTCGTCCTGACAAGGACTGTGGCGAGTGCCGAAGTCGATGCCCGACAGGTCGATGACCTTATACTCCACTGGTATATCCTCGTGACTTACTGAGGTATCCATAGTTATCTGCCGGAAGTCCGACTGCCTGAACGTGCGGAAAACCGGTTCAGTTTCCTCCTGGATAACGGGTTCAGGGGACGGAAGGGGTTCTTCCGTATTTTCAGAGCAGGCTGTCAATGAAATGAACATAGCCATAAAAAGCAACAGAGTCTTTTTCATACATACCACCAACTTTTTGCATAGTTTGGAAAATATCTATTAAATAGTGACTTTAGGGAGCGAAAAAGACGAAGGATTTTCAAGTTAAAAGAAAAAAATATATCTTGACAGTTCACCGATTCCGTAATATACTATTATTAATAAGATTTTTGAAAGGACACCACTATGAGCGCAACTCTTTTCAGTGATATCGAATACCTCAGGGGCGTGGGCGAGGCAAGGGGCGCAAAGTACCGTAAACTGGGCATTGCCTCCCCCTATGACCTTATCTACCATATCCCCCGCACCTACCTTGACTTCCGGGCATTTGTGCCTATCTGTCAGGCTGTTCTTGGGGAATATAACGTGCTGAAGCTGACCATTACAAGCAAGATGCCGCCTCAGCGAATTCGCAATGGTCTGGTGATATGCAAAGCCGTGGCGACCGACGGCATGGACGATATCCTCATTACTGTATATAACAACGTCTATGCTTTTCAGGCGCTAAAGGAGGGCGGCACTTACTATATGCACGGCAAAGTCAGCGGCAACTTCCTCCGCCGTGAGATTTCCTCCCCCACCTATATCGGCGTTCAGGAAAGTGTGCTGATACAGCCCATTTATCCGCTTACCCAGGGACTTTCCGTGAATATGGTCAGGGCGAATATGCAGCAGGCACTTGAAATTCTCCGGAAAGAACCCCTTGAAACTCTGCCGGAAAATATCCGCCGGGAATACGATCTGCCGCCGCTGATGTGGGCGCTGGAGAATATCCACTTCCCCTCCTCCGACCAGGCTGCCGAAAATGCCCGCCGCAGACTGGCTTTCGACGAACTTCTGAAATTGCAGCTTGGTATGTCGCTGATGAAAACCAGAAGCCGCCGGAATACTGCCTATCAGCTTGACAGCCGCATCTCCGTGAAGCCATACCTCGATGCCCTGCCGTTTGAAATGACTGCCGGGCAGTCCAAAGCGGTAAACGATATCATCACCGACCTGTGCCGGAATGTCCCCATGAACCGGCTTTTGCAGGGCGACGTGGGAAGCGGTAAAACTGCCGTTGCTGCCGCAGCCTGCTACTTTACCGCAAAAAACGGCGTTCAGGCAGCGCTTATGGCTCCCACGGAGATACTCGCCTCCCAGCATTTCAAGACCCTCTCAGGTTTCCTCGAACCACTTGGTATACGAGTCTGCCTGCTGACCGGCTCGGTCAAGGGCAAGAAGAAAACCGCCATATATGAAGCTATCAAAAGCGGCGATATCGACGTTATCGTGGGAACTCACGCAATTATCCAGAAGGACGTGGAGTACAAGGCGCTTGGGCTTGTCATTACCGACGAACAGCACCGTTTTGGCGTGGCGCAGCGTGCGGCACTGGCTGAAAAGGGCGACACGCCCCACAAGCTTGTTATGTCCGCAACACCTATCCCCCGAACACTCGCCCTTATAATCTACGGCGACCTTGATATATCCGCTATCACCGAACTTCCCAAGGGACGCAAGCCTATCAAGACCTTCGCCGTCACCGGAAAACTGCGGCAGAGTGCCTTTGGTTTCGTCCGGGAAAAGCTGGACATGGGCTATCAGGCGTATGTGGTCTGCCCAATGATCGAGGACAGCGAAAGCGACCTGTTTGCGGTGAAGTCCTACGCTGAGGCGGCGGCAAAAAGTGACCTGAAAGGCTACTCCACCGCACTCCTCCACGGCAGAATGAAACCGGCTGAAAAGGACAAGGTCATGAAGGAATTCCACGACGGTAATGTGCAGGTGCTTATATGTACCACTGTTGTGGAAGTTGGCGTGGACGTTCCCAATGCGGCGGTAATGGTCATCGAAAACGCCGACCGCTTCGGACTCTCCCAGCTTCACCAGCTTCGTGGACGTGTGGGACGTGGCACGGCGGAGAGTACCTGTATACTCATCACCGACAACGTTTCCGAGGACTGCGTGAAGCGAATGAAGATAATGAAAGCCACCAACGACGGCTTCCGTATCTCCGAGGAAGACCTGAAAATGCGTGGCCCCGGCGACTTCTTCGGCAGCGCTCAGCATGGACTTCCGCCACTGAAAATTGCGGATATTGCGCTGAATACCCAGCTTATGAACCAGGCACAAAAGTGCGCCGGAGAGATACTTGCCGCCGACCCGACCCTTGATTCACCCGCAAACCGTCACCTGAAATTCGATACCATGCGGCTGTTCAACAAGGATATCACCGGATAAATTCACACAATGTTCAACAAAAGCTATTGACATATTTCGTGACTTCTGGTAGAATTGGATATATAAACATTCTCCAAACTATCCGGAGGAGTATAAGGAGGTCTTGACTTATGGACAAAAAAGCTATGTACAAATTAAGCTACGGTCTTTTCGTCGTTACTGCCAACCGTGACGGCAAGGACAACGGCTGTATCACAAATACCCTCGCACAGGTTACTTCTCAGCCTAACCGTGTGAGCCTGACGGTTGTAAAACAGAACTACACCCACGATATGATCGCTGAGACTGGTAAATTCACCGCCTCTGTCATAAGTCAGGACGCTGACTTTGAGCTGTTCAAAAGATTTGGTTTCCAGTCCGGCAGAGATACCGACAAGTTCGCCGGATTTACCGATACAAAGCGCTCCGGAAACGGTACTCTCATCGTTACCAAAGGCACAAACGCCTATATTTCGGCAACTGTCTGTCAGAGCGTTGACCTTGGAACTCATACCCTTTTCATCGCTGATGTGACTGATATGGAAGTACTCAGCGACGCTAAGAGCGCTACTTATGAGTACTACCAGAATAGTATCAAGCCCAAGCCCGAAGCCGTCGGCACTGCCAGCGACGGTCAGACCGTCTGGAGATGTACAGTATGCGGCTATGAGTACGTTGGCGAGGAACTGCCGGAGGACTTCATCTGTCCCCTCTGCAAGCACCCGGCTGCTGACTTCGAGAAAGTGGTAAGATCCGCCGAGGCTATGATACCTGTAGGTACTTCCGATTCAGGCAAGACCATCTGGAGATGCACTGTATGCGGATATGAGCATGAGGGCGACCTGCCGGAGAACTTCGAGTGTCCCCTGTGCGGAGTTGGCGCTGACCAGTTTGAGCTTATCTCAGGCACTCCTGCACCTGCCGCAGGAAAGAGCAAGTACGCCGGAACTAAGACTGAACAGAACCTCCTGGAAGCCTTCGCAGGCGAGTCCCAGGCAAGAAATAAGTACACCTACTTCGCTTCCGTCGCAAAAAAGAACGGCTATGAGCAGATAGCGGCTATATTCCTCCAGACCGCCGAGAACGAGAAGGAACACGCTAAACTGTGGTTCAAGGCACTTGGCGGCATCGGTGATACTGCCCAGAATCTTCTCAGTGCCGCTGAGGGCGAGTACCACGAATGGACTGATATGTATGAGCGCATGGCTCAGGACGCAGAAGCCGAGGGATTCCCGGAACTTGCTGCCCAGTTCAGAGGTGTGGGCGCTATCGAGAAGCACCATGAGGAGCGCTACCGTGCGCTTCTGAAGAACGTGGAAGCAATGGAAGTATTCCGCAAAAGCGGCGTAACTATCTGGGAGTGCCGCAACTGCGGACATATCGTAGTCGGTACGCAGGCTCCGGAAGTATGCCCTGTATGCTTCCACCCCCAGAGTTACTTTGAGGTACGCAAGGAGAATTACTGATTGAAAAAGCCGTTTGTAAAGCGTGATGTACTCATTGACTATACTACCCTGTGCAAATACATCGACAAGCGCCTTGTTGACATGGTTGACCGCAGTTTTTTCGGGACTGTCTGCAATATCGTCAGTTTCCATATAGACAGCAATGCGGTCATGAGCCGGGATATCATCAAGGTTCAGAAGAAACTTGAGGGCAGCAGAAGCCGTACCATGTACTTCGCCTACAACTTCACCCTTGAAGCCGTTGACCTTATCAATGATTCCGGCGGTGCTGCCTTTTATATGCAGGATTTTCCCTGGACTGACCAGCGCCTTGCCGCTGTCCGGAACAGTATACACTAAGGCGCTTGCCGTTCACGCCGCTTACTCCCCCTGCGCCGCCTGACAGCGCCAGTATCACAAGCTTCATTATCCCAGGGATATGTCCGCTTATGCACAAGGAAACTGCAAGCAGCATTATGTACATCATTCCCCCGACGGCTGCACCCTCGGCAAGTCCACGGCGGCGGCGGAGTTTACCGCAGCTATAGCCGCCTATCAGTCCGCCTGAAACAAGTGATATAAGCGACATTATCCGCAGAAATATCACGCTGTCCAGCAGAAAGCAGCTTACTGCCGAGAAAAGCAGTACGGCTGCGGCAGTACATATTGCGCCTGAAACTGCGGAAAACAGCAATCCCCACCGCTTTTCGCACCATATATCCCAAAGCATAAAAAGCCCCCACATAGTTTTTTTACATACTATGCAGGGGCTTTATTAATTATTCCTCGTCGGACTTCTTTTTCTTTGACTTCTTGCTGTCAGCAGTATCATCAACTGCCTGTGCAGGAGACAAAAGACTTGAAGCAGACTTCTTATTTGCAGCCTCAGCAGCAGCCTTTCTCTCGTTAGCAGTAACGTTCTCAGCGATAGCCCACTTCTTGATCCTCAGCTTATGTCTCTCGCCGCCAGTCTCGATAACGATAGTATCATCGCCAGTGCGGACAACGATACCAACGATACCGCCGCTTGTAACGATCTCGTCGCCTACCTGGAGGCTATCCTGCATTTCCTTCTGCTCCTGCTCTCTCTTTTTCTGGGGCTTGATAGCCATGAAGTAGAGTATAGCGAACATGAACAGCAGTGAAATTATCATTGTCATGAATGACGGGCCGGCAGTCGCAGTAGTTGACGTACCTGCTGCATCATCAGCATAAGCGCTGACAGCAGACATCATAGCTGACGCAGCAGCCACAAAAGCCGCAGCCGCAGAGCCAAACATTTTCTTTTTCATAAATATCTCTCCTTCTTGCCGCTGAGCGGCGAATTACCTTACTATTATAACATAGGTGCAAACAAAATGCAATAGGCTGAGCATCAAAAATCGCCCGAAGTATCTTCTTTTATGACGAACTTTATCTTGTAAGTGGTGATCTTGCCGTCCTCGTCAACGTGAGCGCAGGTAGCGGTAACGGTATCGCCGGGGGCGTAGCGTGAACGGATAACCGATTGCAGGTCGTCGTAGGTGTGAACTGCATCGTCGTCTATCTTGGTTATGAAGTCGCCGGGTTTCAGTTCAGTGTTGGCAATATCGAAGTCCTCGTCTATCTCGGTGATGTAGATACCCTCGAAGTTCTCCGGCAGATCAAAGCCCAGGTCTTCCTCGATAAGGTCTTTTTTGCTGTCAGATGACATATCTATCATGGTTATACCTATGCGGAATCTTCCCGAAATATAGCCCTTTTTGATAAGTTCCTCGATGATAGGACCGGCATCGTTTATAGTAATTGCGAAGCCCAGACCCTCATAACTGCTGCTGACGTACTTTGATGAAGTGATGCCGATGACCTGACCGTACATATTCACCAGAGCGCCGCCGGAGTTTCCGGGGCTGATGTCGGCATTGGTCTGTATGCAGTTCATCTCGAAGCCGGTAGAATCGCCTCTTATCTTGCGGTTCACGGCTGAAACGATACCGTCGGTAACAGTGCTTGACAGACCAGCCGGATTTCCCACGGCAATGACCTGTTCGCCCACAAGTACTTCATCTGAATCGCCCAGAACAGCCGGAGTCAGCTTAACACCATTTACCTTGATAACGGCTATATCAGTCTTAGCGTCCCTGCCGATGACTTTTGCGCTGAACACACGGTTGTCGGTGGTATGTACGCTGTGGTAGCCGTCAGCCTGCAATACATGAGCATTTGTAACGATATATCCGTCCTCGGTAATAACAACGCCAGAACCGGTACCTACCAGGTCTTTACGCATGGAGTCGGAGTAGGTGTATATCTCAACGATAGACTCTCTTACCGCAGCCGCAGCGCCCTCGGTGGTATATCTGCCGTTTTCGTCCTGGAAATTTGCAAGCTCGTTAGCGCCTTCCGGCTTGGTATTTTTGTAGAGTACCACCGGCGCAACGCCGTCCATACCAGTAAGTTCACGGCTGCTTCTGCGCAGGTCGGAGGCGATGCCGAAAGTAGAAACGCCAAGCATAGTGACCAGCATAGCGGCGAAAACGGCGAGGATACGGTTCTCACGCTTGCGTCTGCGTTCAGCCTCAAGCTGCTGCTGGCGCATTTTTTCGTCCTGGGAAATGTAGCCTGTACTTATGAACGGGTTAAACATAGGCGGCACATTTGGCTGAGATTCGCCGTATACCATATCAGCAAATATCTCGGCGGAGTCCTCAGACACGCTGTCCACGGCTTCCAGGTCGCTCATTATCTCTCTTTCGGGAACTTCTTCGGTGACCGGTTCGCTGGGGAATTCCTCAGTCCGGGGAACTTCCCCGGATACAGTTTCGACAGAATATTCCTCAGTTTCGGGGACTTCCCCGGATACAGTTTCGCCGGAATATTCCTCAGTTTCGGGGACTTCCCCGGCTACAGTTTCTCCGGAATATTCCTCAGTTTCGGGAACTTCCCCGGATACAGTTTCTCCGGAATATTCCTCAGTTTCGGTAACTTTCCCGGATATAGTTTCTCCGGAATATTCCTCAGTTCCGGTGACTTCCAAGGCTGTAGTTTCGCCGGAATATTCCTCAGTTGCGGGAACTTCCCCGGATACAGTTTCTCCGGAATATTCCTCAGTTTCGGTAACTTCCCCGGCTGTAGTATCAGCAGGGAACTCCTCCACTTCGGGAACTTCCTCCCCTGCCTCCGTCACCTCCGGGACTTCCACACTATGTATATCTTCATCTGCCTGTTCCGGCAGAAAATCTTCACGCTGATCCATAGCAGCTCCTTTCAGTGTCAGACTTTCGGTGAATCCTGTAGATCGGCAGTTTCCGGGTTCTCAGGTATCTGTATCTGGAACTCGGTATACTCGCCGTAAACGCTCTTTACAACGATATGACCCTTGTGCAGGTGAACTATCTTTCTGGAAATGGAAAGACCCAGACCCAGACCGGTAGTATCCTTTCCACGGGAGGAGTCAGTTTTATAGAAGCGGTCGAAAACCTGCTGTATCTCGTCATTTTTCAGACCCTCGCCGGTATTCTTGATACCTACGATGCAGATATCGTCCTTCTTCTCAAACCGGAAAGAAAGTGTGCCGCCTTCGTTGACGAACTTGACAGCGTTCTCCACCAGGTTGTAAATAACCTGCTGCATAAGGTCAGCGTCCACGATAGCAGTAAGCCGGTTGCTGTCCAGTTCCTCCACGTTCAGGTGCTTTTCCTCGATGCGCTTCTCGAACATGAGAACCACCTGTATCACCAGGTCAGTCAGGTTAGTTTCCTTGAAATTCGGCTTCATAGTACCCGACTCGAACCGGGTCATATTCAGCATAGATGATATGAGTATCCTCAGTCGCTTTATCTCGTTGGAAACGATGATAAGGTACTCCTGCTGGCGTGCCTTTTTGATAGTGCCGTCCAGGATACCGTTTACGAATCCTCCGATAGTAGTGATAGGGGTACGCAGTTCGTGGGAAACGTTAGCGATAAAGGTCTTGCTTGTCTCCTCGCTTTTCTCTACGTTAGCGGCGATAGCGTTCACGCAGGCGGCTATCTCGCCCATATTTCCGCCCAGGTCGGTAGGGATCTGCTCTGAGAAGTCGCCCTTAGCGAACTGGCTGGAAATGCGCATCATTTCATTCTCGCTGCGTACACCACGCATAGTCATACTATTCATAGCCAAGTAGTAAACACCGATAAACGCCAGACTTAGCACCAGATAAGCGGCGATGAGGTATATAGTAAACTGATTTATACCGGAGGTATCGCCATAAAGGACGACATAGCTCCAATTAGGATTTTGCGTGTTTTGGATATAACAGCCATATATCATCTGCGGTTCACTGGCGGCGAAACCGTCAGTTTCCAGGTTAATGAAGTATCCGTCAGTAGCAACAGCCTCAGAAAGACGTGATATTAAGCTGTTACTGAGTGATTTTTCATTGGAATCAGCAGTATCGCTGAGTATACATTTTCCGCTGATGTCATACAGGACGATACGAGTGCCGAGTTTGGCGTTAAACGAGCGTTTCACCCGTTCCGCAGCGGTAATGGTATCGTCGCCGGTCTGTTCCATTTCCCTGTTGACTGAAGAAACGAACAGGTCGCCCCAGTTTTTCAGTTCATCAAGCTTAGCATTTTTGTATATCACCGAGCAGAAAGTTATCATCGCCACGCCGATAGCGATTATCGAAGCGGACATGATAAGCAGTCCCGACCGGAATATCCTGCGGAAGGAACTTTTCTTATTCTTCAAAATATTTCACCCCATATCCAGCACCATAATACGCTGAAAGAATATGAAAAACGGCTGCTGAGCGAAAGCCCGACAGCCGAGTTTTACCTATCGGTAATAGAAATTCTCAGAACTTGTTTTCAAGAGGCATGAGTGGAAAAATTCTCACTCCTCCTCCTCTGTCTCGAACTTATATCCAACGCCCCATACAGTTTTGAGCGCCCACTTATCGGAAACGCCCTCAAGCTTCTCACGCAGACGCTTGATATGAACGTCGATAGTACGGGAATCGCCGTAGTACTCAAAGCCCCACACCTCATCGAGGAGCTGGTCACGGGTATATACTCTGTTGGGATTAGACGCTAAGTAGAAGAGCAGTTCAAGTTCCTTGGGGGGAGTATCAATAGTTTTGCCGGCAACACGCAGCTCATAGCTGTCCATATTTACTACCAGCTTATCGAATCTTACTTCCTTAGCTTCCGGTTCAGCGTTAGCAGTACCGACTCTGCGCAGGAGGGCATTGATATGAGCGATGACCTCCTTTGCCTCGAAAGGCTTTACCAGGTAGTTATCAGCGCCCAGTTCAAGACCGATGACCTTGTCGATAGTCTCGCCCTTAGCGGATATCATAATTATCGGCACTTTGGACTTCTTTCTTATCTCTCGGCAAACCTGCCAGCCGTCAATACCGGGGAGCATTATATCAAGCAGAACCAGATCCGGCTTTAGTGCATTGAACTTAACAACAGCTTCTTCGCCGTCATGGGAGAGGATAACGCTGTAGCCTTCGTTTTCGAGATACATTTTCAGCCAGTCGCATATCTGTTTATCATCATCGACCAGGAGGACTTTCAGACTTTTCTCATTAGCCATATAAAAACCTTCTTTCCAAATGTAATAGGTACTAACTCTATTATAACCGATAATTGCGAAAAAGTCAATCACTTATTTAAAGAATATTAACTATCCGTTCACACAAAATATCAGTCAGCGGGCAGGGATATCATAAAGGCAACACCGCACAGAGATTGCGCTGCAAAGCCGTCAGGCGCTCTTTGTGCGGTGTTGCATAGGGCGTGTTGACACTATAATAATGCGCAGATTTTTGAGCAGAATTTCTACGC
>CAMOEP010000059.1 GCA_946612185.1 uncultured Ruminococcus sp. | reverse complement strand
CTCGACAAGACCGACTTCAACTTCACCGACGAGCAGGGCGTGCTTGAGTCTGAGGACGCACAGATCACCATTTCGGGCGGCACCACTACAATCCACGGTTCTGCGGAGGGCGTGACCCTGACTTCGGCAAATAACCACGGTGAGCTTGACCTCACACCAGGCAATGTGTACAACTGGAACGGCGGCTACATCGGGCTTGTCTATAATAATAGCACAGTAACTTATGAAGGTGCCGCAGACAAGATCGTTGTCCGTGCAACTGACGGCAAGACCTATCTGGATGCATACAACGATAACGAGAAGGTCGGCGAGATCGAGATTCCTGAGAGCCACACAGCCGCCATCGTATGCGATGATTACGAGCTTTACGTCGTTGATATTGACTCTGACGAATTCCATGCTATTCTGGAACAGTTGGGTCTTTACAAAGAGAATGACATCACCAGCGCCGGCAAGCACAATGCAAAGATTACCATTACTTCCAAAAACTATGAGGACATTGAGCTGAATGTTCCTGCAACTATCGCACAGCGCCCTGTAACTCTCACTCCCGATGCAGAGCAGAAGATGACTTTCGGTGACAAGACCGCTCCGACAATCACCTACACCGTCGAAGAGCAGAACGACGAGACTAAGACCGGATTCATCGCAACTGACGCTGAAAATGCTTCTGAATTCTTCGGCAGCGTGGTTAAACTCGGCAAGGAAATTGAGACTACAAACGTTCTGAAGCCTGAACTGGACAACGACTTCGACTATGGCGAGTTCAAGAACGATGCTGGTACTTATACATTCATCATCGACGAGACAGCCGGTCAGACAACTACAGCAGGCTATGATAACTACATTCCCGTTGTTGCTAAGGACGCTTACTTCACAGTTGTTCCCAAGAACATCGCCTCCGAAGACGTAGTTGTTACACTGCAGGGTACTTCTGACGACTTCACATATGAGGACAACAAGCCCGTTGTTACCT
Source organism: uncultured Ruminococcus sp. (assembly GCA_946612185.1). Lineage (GTDB taxonomy): Bacteria > Bacillota > Clostridia > Oscillospirales > Ruminococcaceae > Ruminococcus. The sequence continues at coordinate 8,829 of CAMOEP010000059.1, read as the reverse complement.
ACGACGGCAAGACCAAGAAGGTCACTGTTGAATCTGTAACCGACGGCGATACTACTCTGGTAAATGACGCTGATTACAACATAGGCGGAACTCTCCAGAAGGTTTATCCGGGCGAATTCAACGTGCAGATCTCCGGACAGGGCAACTACACCGGCATCGCATATGCAGGCTGGACAGTTAAGGGTATGGACGGTGCTGCTTCTATCGCTACCGTAAACAACGGCATCAAGACCTACGACGGCGAGGACGTTTCCGGACTGTTCACAGTTGACCTCGGCAATATCCCGAAATCCAAGGCAACCGTTAAAACAGAGTACTATGAGGGCGAAACAAAGCTGGACGCTGCTCCTGTCAATGCAGGAACATACACTGTCAAGGTTAAGATCACTGCAAAGGGCTACACCACACAGAACCTCGAAGCTGATCTGATTATTGAAAAGGCGGATGTCACTGTAACCGGTACTCTCGACAAGAATGATATCATTTACAGCGATACTGCACCTCAGGTCATCAGCTACGCATTTGACGGCGTTCTTGATGCAGAGAAGGCTGATTTCGAGGCTAATACCACAGTTAACTGGACACTTGACAAGGCAACAAATACCTACATCGGCGTTGTAAATACAACAGACGAGTACAACAATAACTACAACTTCAACGTTGTTTCACCTGTTTACAACATCACACCCAAGGACATCGAGTCCAATGATATCAAGGTGATCTACACTTCTAAGGCTAAGCTGACAAACGACTGGACAGAGTGCAACGATATCACAGTTATCGACACTAAGACCGGTCAGCCCTTGGTTGAAGGCGTTGACTATACTATCAACGGCAATACTTCCAAGGTTACTGGCAACTTCACTATCGAGATCATCGGTATCAACCACTACAACGGCATCAAGGAACTGCCCTGGACAGTTGTTAAAACTGCTGAGGAAGCTGCTGTTGCAACTGTAGCAAGCTACAAGACTTACGACGGCGATAGACGCATTAATTTCGCTCTGACCAACACCTACAACGGCACTAAGGACGTTAAGTACGGCTACCTGGTTTACAGAGGCGCTGAGGATATCGGTGATATGACTCTGCAAATGGCTACAGAGAGAAACGCTGCTCACCCCAACCCAAAGGATACTGAGAGAATCGCAACCGGCGAGTACAAAAATTCCACCACAACTCTCCGTGCAAAAGACAACGGAAACGGCGTATATGTAAGACCTTACATCGTTGTTGACGGCAATATCATGTACGGCGAGCAGGTTTACGTTGAATTCGACGCTCTCAAGGAGCATGAAGCTATCGAGGCTGCTCACAGTGAGATAATTGATGCTCACAGATATGATGACGATAATCGTATCGTTTTCAGCGCAGACTTCTCCTCCACTGGTGAGACTGACGCTCAGTACGGTATCCTGGTATATCGCAATGATGCTACTGGTCTGACACTGACTGCCGACACTGAAGGCGTTATCAATAATCCTTGCTCTCATGCTATTACAACATTCAGAGCAAAGGATAACGGCGATGGCAATGGCGTTACAGTCAGAACTTATATCCTCATCGACGGCGAGTACCACTACGGCGTTCAGAGAACTTACTATTACAGCAAACTGGCTGATTGATCAAAGCAATTGTCCATACGAATCTTGCTGTAAAATTATCCAAACCCCCAACATTTGCGACTTTGATACCGGCAGTATAGCTGGCTGATAGGGCGCAATGAAAAGGCTGTGCAGTTTCCATGTGCTGCACAGCCTTTTATTTTAAAATAATGATCCCCGGAACGTCCAACGAATGGAATTCCGGGGATTTTCTGCTATATCTTACTTCAAAGGCAGTTCAGCCTGAGAAACGATCTTAGCATCTATCTGCTGGATTATGAAAGCGTCCTTGGTATTAACATCACCGTCGGAATTTACATCAGCTCTTGCAATTGCGTCAGCATCCAGAGGGTACTTCTCTCTATTTGAGGAGTACTGGAGAACTGCCACAATGTCGCTTACTGTAATGTTTCCGTCGTTAGTCACATCGCCCCAAACTATATCAGAAGCAGTTGTCTCAGTGGTAGTTTCAGTTTCGGATTCAGTAGTAGTTGCATCGGTTTCGGTGGTAGTTTCGGCAGTTGTGGTAGTTGTATCGGTTTCGGTTGTGGTAGTTTCTGTAGTTGTTTCAGTTGTAGTTGTAGTTTCTGTGGTAGTTGTTGATTCCTCAATAGTTCCGGTGGTTATCTCAACGTCAACAGCTTCACCGAATACAGGCTCGTCCATTGTTCCGCCGTCTGTCTCGAACTCAGCTTTCAGCTTGGTGGTATCAGTTTCAAGGATATAGTTTCCGGAGGGAATGTACGAAAGCGCTGGATTTGTCTCGAAATCAGGGTATTTATTGTTATTGGAAACTGTCTGGCTTATGTCACTTATGGGAGTACCTGTAGTTTCATGCTCACAGTTCACAAAAGCATCGTGCAGACTCTTGATAGCACCGCCGGACTTGATAACTGTGCAGTCATCACAGTTCTCAAAAAGGTTATACTCGGAGAAGAAGTAGGAATTTGCACGAGAATCCTGTCCTACATCGGTCTGATGCTCATAAATATTATTGTAGATGTGGATATTGGCATTTCTTGCCATAGGGCCTCTTGCAGCGCAGTCCTTCCAGTAGTTGTTGTGGAAGCTTATATTGTACTGGAGGTTACTGTCGTTAGCGCCCACAAGGTTGGTTTTGTGGTAGCCCTCATAGTAGTTGTAGCTGTTGGTGAAATACTGTCCACGCTTGAAGTCGCAAGCGCCGTCGCCCTGCTTCTTGTCAGACTCAGCAGGCTTTTCGATGTTCGGAACGTAGAACTCGTTGTGGTGTATCCAGCATCTCTCAACGGAAGCTGTTACCACGTCTTTGACCTGAACGCCTTCCATACCGATTGCGTCCTCCGGAACATTTCTGAAAGCCAAGTTCCTTACTTCAAAACTCTTGCCAAATTCCGGAGCGGATTCCTCGCAGATAAAGTGAAGTCCCCAGCCGTTGATGCAAGCGTCAGCGCCGATTCCCTCGATAGTGATGTCCTTGCCGGACTTCATTCTTGCCATAAAGCCGTTATCGCCTTTAAGTCCGCCAAAATCGGTGGTATTATAAGCAGTCAGACCATAAGGTGCTGTGACATTTCCCACGATGCGGACAACCAGAGGAGTGCCGTCCTCAGCAAGCTTTTTGAGGATTCCGCTGTTGGTATTCACGACTGTACTGCCGTTTGAGGTCTTGCCGTCGCCAGTGTCCTGACCTGCGGAGTTGAGGATATTGCCTATACCTGAAACGGTTGTGCCGTCCTTTGAAGTAACGGTAACGGTGTCCTTATTCTCGTCGGTAACATAGAGTACCTTTGCACCGGGTTTCAGTTCTCCCTCGTCAGTGTAAGCGCCCACGCCCTCGGTGTAGCCAAAATGAGCGTAGCCGGAACGGTCCTGCGCAGTTACTTCGATACCGCTCTGTGTGATATTGCCCTTTGAAGTGTTGAGGGTAATGGTATAAGTACCAGCCTTCAAGCCTGGTGCGTCCACACGCACGCCCTGTTCGGTATCCCTTACAAGGTAGGCAAGGTCGTCCTCGGAGAAACTGCCGACAGATGCGCCGGAGTAGGAAACAGCCGTAACATCGGCTTTTGTGATGCCTGAGATAACAATGTACATCATCTCATTCCAGCCGCCTGCGCTCTCCACCTTAACGCCGCTTACATCGGCTGCTGAAACCGTTATGGTATCAGCCTTTTCCGGGAGCAGTCCGCTGCCATTTCCTGCTGCCATTGTCACCGCAATGAATGCAGCAGCAACAAGAGCAGCGCTCCTTTTTCTCATAGTGTTTTCCTTCATAATTATTCCCCTTTTTCCGGAATTTGCCGGATATTTATTGTTTTACAAGTTTAATTCTACCGCACATTTTTAGTTTACACAATGACAGATAGTACTTAATAGCTGATATTTTACGCTTGGCGTTGGAATATCCGCATATAATAGTTCATCTATCACATCGCTTGGAGAATAAAAAAGCACTCCCGTTTGTGGGAGTGCTAAGGCAACACAGTTTCCTGCGAGGGATATTATCATATATCAGCCGGCTTGACGGTATACGTCTTTTTGCCGCCGTGACCGCCGAATATCTGCCATGTACCAACTCCAAGGCGCTGGAAAAGTGCAGTCCTTTCGGCGGTGCAGAGGTTCTTGTCGGTGTCAACGGAGGTCATGAGTATTGGCGCATAGCGGTTATACTCCGCCTGCTGTGCGGTCATATCCTTCATATTCACGAAGATATCGCCGGTGAACGCAATGTGATGTTCAAAGTCGATAAGCACTGTCTCACCTGCAAGATGACCACCTTTTCCTTCATATACCTCGAATCTGAGTTCACCAAACACGAAAAATCCGGTCTGCCTGATCATTTGGTTTATCGTCTTTTCTTCGCCAATGACCTGTATCTTCTCAGGCTGGATTGGGGTATATGAGGTCAGCACCTTGCATATCCGGACGTATGGCTTGTGGAGCGGATTCCTCTCACGAAAACCGTCCTCTCCCCTGCTTTCCAGACACAGACACTCTGCACTTTTTGCGCTTGCGTAAACTGTATCAAAAACCGGCAGCAGTCCGCAGTGGTCAACGTCTGCATGGGTTACGAAGGCTTTCTTTTCAATGCCGTCAAATCCGGGGACTATCTCACGGAATATGCCCAGCATCTCCTCTTTATAGCAAGCGTAGCCGGTATCAATAAAAAGATGATCGCCGCCGCTGTTTATTATCGCCGTATTGCTTCCGCAGGGCGGCTCGATAAGGGTTATTGAGGTATTCTCCGTTATTTGGTGAGTAGTTATCCTGGGCGAGAACTCTCTCCCCCTCGACTCCGCCAGCAGTTTGGCAAAGCGGCTTATGCTGTCGAATGTGCGGTAGGGGGATACTCCTGTCTCGTCAAGTATCTGCATTGCAAGATTTGTATTGACTATCAGTTCATTCCTACCTTCCGGGGATATGTCCATAGCCGACGAAAGTTCACTGACGAAGGTATTATAGAAAAAGCTGTTGTCGTATATCTTATCCGCCCGGTTATAGTCGATTACCCGGACACTGCACAGTTTCTTTGCCTCCTCGATAAAGTCGTTTATCTTCCCGGAATTGTCTGCTGTCAGACCCATTTTGAAAAGCTGGTACTCAGTACCGTTTTCCTGGGAACTGATGTAGGATATATTGAAATTATGTGCGCTGATAAGTTCAAGTATAGCGGTAACGCTGCCGGGTTCGTCTTTCAGGCGGAACTCCAGCAGAACTACGCTGCGGCTGTCCTCATCGCACTGGAGGTAGCCGATAGCGGTAAGTTCCTTTGCAGCCTCCGCAAGCTGCTGAGGAGTTCCCTCTGCATCAATAAAGAGCATATGGGAATCCACAGCCTTGTTATAGCTTACTCTCGTGATATTTATGCCCAGGGAAGCGAAACATTTGCTCGCCTTGAGAAATGCTCCGATATGATTCGGCATTTTCGTCACAAAGGTTCTGTTCATTATTACTTCTGGTACTTAGCCTTGTCCATTTCACGGATAGCCGCACGGCGGATCTTTCCGCTGCCAACGGTCTTGGGGAGTTCATCAACGAACTCAACCACACGGGGGTACTTGTAAGGCGCAGTACCGTTCTTGACGTACTCCTTGATCTCCTTTACCAGTTCCTCGGAGGGAGTCTTGTCTTTGGTGAGGACGATAGTTGCCTTGACTACCTGTCCACGGATCTCGTCCGGAACGCCTGTTACTGCACACTCCAGAACGTAGGGAAGTTCCATAAGAACGCTCTCGATCTCGAAAGGTCCGATACGGTAGCCGGAGGACTTGATAACGTCGTCTACTCTGCCCACATACCAGAAGTAGCCGTCCTCATCTACCCAGGCTGTGTCGCCGGTGTGATAGAAACCGTCACGCCATGTCTCAGCGGTATTCTCCTCGTCACCGAAGTAGCACAGTGCCAGTCCGGGAACGCCGTAGCCAGTAGAATTCGGGTCAGCAAGTCTGATGCAGATCTCACCAGTCTCACCAACACCGGCAGGTGTACCGTCAGGGAGAAGTACCCTTACATCGTACTGCGGATTGGGCTTGCCCATGCTTCCCGGCTTAGGCTCCATACCTACAACGTTTGCGATAGACAGTGTAGTTTCGGTCTGACCGAATCCCTCCATAAGCTTGATGCCTGTAGCACGGTAGAACTGGTGGAATACCTCCGGGTTCAGTGCTTCACCGGCGATGCAGGCGTATTTCAGTGTTGAAAGGTCATACTTGGAAAGGTCTTCCTTGATGAAGAAGCGGTACATTGTAGGAGGTGCGCAGAAGGAAGTGATGTTGTACTTCTTGAACATGGGGAGGATATCATCTGCATGGAAGCGGTCGAAGTCGTATACAAATACGGCTGCCTCGCACATCCACTGTCCGTAGAGTTTGCCCCAGAGTGCCTTACCCCAGCCGGTGTCTGAGATAGTGAAGTGCAGACCATTGGGGTCAGCGTTCTGCCAGTAGCGTGCTGTAACGTAGTGACCCAGGGGGTACTGATAGCTGTGGAGAACAAGCTTGGGATTGCCGGAAGTACCTGAGCTGAAGAAGATAAGCATGGGGTCAGTTCCGCATGGAGTATCCTCAGTACGCTCGAAATGGGTGCTGTATGCGGAAAGCTCGGAGTTGAAGTCGTGCCAGCCCTCACGCTGACCGTTAACGATGATCTTGGTCTTGAGTGAAGGTGATGAAGCGCAGGCAAGGTCAACCTCGTCTGCTACGTCGCCGTCAGAAGTACATACGATAGCAGATACCTCAGCGGAATTGAAGCGGTACTCAAAGTCATGTTTTCTCAGCATATTCGATGCAGGGATAACAAGTGCGCCGATGCGGTGGAGAGCGATGATCGAGAACCAGAACTGATAGTGACGCTTCAGAACCAGCATTACTCTGTCGCCCTTCTTAATGCCCAGTGACTTGAAATAGTTTGCAGTCTGGCAGGAATAGCGCTTGATGTCCTTGAATGTGAATGTGCGCTCATTCTTGTTCACGTCCACATAGATCATAGCGGTCTTGTCAGGGCACTTCTCAGCCATAGCGTCAACGATATCGTAGGCGAAGTTGAACTTATCCTGATTCTGGAAGTTAACAGCGCTGAGAACGCCCTCGTCGTTAGTCTCACACTTGACGAACTTCTCAGAAACCGGGTGGAGCAGACCAGCCTTGTCAACGTTGGTCAGGTGATGCTCAGCCACCTGCTCATGGTACTCAGAAAGACCTGTAGCACCCTTGGGAGGCATAACGAAAGCGTAGATCTCGCAGTCCTCGCCGCCAAGAGCAACTTCATCGTGAGGCATTGAGCTGTCGTAGTAGATGCTGTCGCCCTCGTGGAGTATCTCAGTATGTGAACCCACGGTCATGCGGAGTGTACCCTTGAGGACGATATCCATTTCCTGACCAGCGTGGCTTGCCATGTGCAGCGGCTCGGAAAGTGCCTCCTCGGAATAAGGGATAACAACGTGGAAAGGCTCAACGGACTTGTTCTTGAACTTAGCAGCAAGGCGGTTGTAAGCAAAGCCCTTCCTGCGGACGATCGGAACGCCCTCGCCCTTTCTTGTTACTGTATATCCGCTCAGCTCAGGGCTGCTGCCCTCCATAAGCTCAGTGATCTCGACGTGGAAAGCGTTTGCGCATTTATAGATGAAAGTGAAGCTGAAATCCTGTTCACCGGCTTCAAGCTTTTTGTATTCGTCAACTGAATAGCCAGTAATTGCAGCCATATCCGCTGCGGATAAGCCCAGGTCATCACGAAGGCTTGCAATTCGCTCAGCAACCTCCTTTATCCTGGCTTCTGCATTCTGCATATTCATTGTTTCGCTCATTACGATCTCTCCTTTTTCAGAAAATAAAAAAACTCGTCCCAAAGAATAATCTTTGAGACGAGCATCAATAACATGATTACCCGCGGTACCACTCAAATTGTGCCGCTATTGCGTAACACCACTTTCAGACTCCAACAAGCCCTATTCCTTAACGCAGACTCACGGGAACACTTACTCAGAATTTTCAGTATTCCGGCTCAGAAGGGATACACAGCATTGCTTATCACCGGCTCACACCAACCGCCGGCTCTCTGTAGACATTGGCAACCCTCTGCTTGTCTTCCTCACAGCTTATGTTTGAATTATAGCACATAGATCAGGATTTGTCAAGAGGTTTTTGAAAAAATTTCCTGAAATTTCTTGTGGGGTTAGTTTATTTAATTAATATCGAAGGAACATTTGCTATGCGCTAAATCATTTAATCCAAGCGCTTGATATCAAACACTTTCCTTTTAGCCCTCTCCGTTAAAACAATTGTACAAAGCCATGAAATACTCACGGCAGTCCTGATTTTCCGGCAGACCGGAAACCTGTCCGTCACCGGCTTCAAGTATCTTCCACGAACCGTCCTCAAGTTCCGCATAGTCAATGGTGTAATAGCGGCTTCCAAGTCCACGGTACTTCTCCACCAGTTCCAGCGGCAGGACTGGCGCATCATCACTCTGCCCGGAATTCCGGCTGATCGCAGCTGCTTCGCCGTTTATATAAAACACCCGATACTCGTTGGTTTTTCCGCTGTATTGCTTCAGTTTCAGGTATTCCTTAACGCATATCCCGCCTGTGTACAGATCCCCACGATAGTTATAGAACTTCTCCATTTGCGCATCAAATTCCTGCTGAGTGACGCTTGCATCAAAGTACTTAGGAAAAGACGTTTCCTTGACCGACTTAAGGCAACACCGCACAGAGATTGTGGTGCAGATGCGCAGTCAGATTTTTCGG
>CAMOEP010000058.1 GCA_946612185.1 uncultured Ruminococcus sp. | reverse complement strand
GCTACTGCCCAAGATCAGGCTTTGAGTACCGCTGCCCGGAGGGTAAGTTCTCCGTATCCGAGGACGGCGTGAACTGGTCTGAGCTGTACACTATCAAGAGCAAGCCTTTCTTCGGAATGAACTACGTTGCGCAGTTCTCCGGCAATACTACCGCAAGGTACGTCCGCTACCAGACACCTGCCGGCGCTCCCACAAGCAGTGATAACCCCGACGGCTCTTACTGCTGCAATATGGCTGAGATCGAACTCTACGGCAAGCCCTCACCAAAGGGTCAGTACAGCAAGATAAAGCCCGTTTCTATCGACGGATCTACTCCTTACCAGAGTTCCGCAAACAACGCTGAAAAGGCATTTGACGGCAGCAATGCTTCATTCTTCGACGGCGTTGGCGACGGCTGGGCAACTGCTGACCTGGGCGCTGTTTACTCCATCGACGCTATCGGCTACTGCCCAAGAAAGTCCTTCGAGTACCGCTGCGTGGACGGCAGATTCATGGTTTCCACCGACGGCGAAAAATGGACTGAGGCGTACACCATCGACGCTGTTCCCGGCTTCAAGATGAACTACGCTGACCTGTCCGGCAAGGAACTCAAGGCAAGATATGTAAGGTACGAAGTACCCTCCGGTGCGCCGAAAAACAGCATGAACCCCGACAATATCTACAATGCTAATATCGCTGAGATCGAGCTTTACGGTGAACTTCTCGAAGTTCCAGGCGATGTTGATAATAACGGCGAACTGGCTGTGAATGACCTGGTTGACCTGGAGAAATACCTCCTGGGCTGCGGTAAACTCACAAACTGGAAAGCCGGTGACCTCAACGGCGACGGAAAACTCAACGCTTTCGACCTTATCGAAATGCGTGAACTGCTCAGCAAGTAACCCATAACTTTTATCTTCCCCTGACATTTCCACAAATGTCGGGGGAATTTTTATTGTCACCCCATCTTAAAATAATAGTTGACATTTGGAATTTACTGTGCTATAATATTGTTGAAATTCACAGCGGAGGTTAATATGAAAGTAAAAGATATCACTCAAATGTCGCTATTTATAGCCCTTATCACCGCCGGAGCATATATCCGCATACCCGTTCCGGTCTGCCCTTTCACCCTGCAATTCCTGTTCACCACCCTCGCCGGTATACTCCTGGGCAGCAAGCGTGGCGCTCTCAGCGTCGCCGGGTATGTGGCGCTTGGACTGCTGGGCGTGCCTGTATTCACTGAGGGCGGCGGTCTTTCCTATGTATTGCAGCCGACTTTTGGCTATTTACTGGGATTTATCCTGGGTACATCTATCACAGGTACTATCGCCGGAAAAGGTGAACCGACCGTGAAGCGCCTGCTGATCGCTTCCTTCACCGGACTCCTTGCCGTCTACGCCCTGGGAATGGGCTGGTACTGGGTCATCAGCAAATTCGTCCTCGGCTCGCAGATAGGACTGTGGCAGCTTTTCCTGTACTGCTTCATTCTGGCTGTTCCCGGCGACATATTCCTGTGTATCATCAGCGCTGTCACCGGGCGGAGCATTGTCCCGGTACTGCGTAAAAATTTTGCTGTTTAGGAGGATATTATGATAAATGTTACTGAACTTGCCGGGGAGATAGTTTCCGGCAGAAGGCTTACAAATTCCGATGATCTGGGATTTTTCTTCGATGCCGACCTGGACGGGCTCTGCGCCGGCGCTGACCTGATAAGAAGCAAACTCTGCGGCGACCACGTTGACCTGTGCAGCATCGTCAACGGCAAAAGCGGAAAATGCCCGGAAAACTGCCGGTTCTGCGCTCAGTCTGCCCACAACCACACCGGTATCAGCGAGTACGGCTTCATGGACGAGGAGGAGATTCTCCGGGAGTGCCGCCACAACAACTCCAAAGGCGTTCACAGGTTCGCTATCGTCACCGCCGGACGCTCCCTGGAGGGCGAGGACTTCCGCAAGGCGCTCTCTGCGTTCCGTCGAATGGGCAGCGAGTGCGGCATCAAACTCTGCGCATCACTTGGTTTGCTCACCGACGAGCAATTCCGGGAACTCTACGACAGCGGCGTTCGGCGGTATCACTGCAATATCGAAACTTCCCGCCGCAACTTCCCCAATATATGCACCACACACTCCTTCGATGACAAATTAGCCTGCATAAAAAGGGCGAAAAACTGCGGTTTCCAGGTATGCTCCGGCGGAATAATCGGCATGGGCGAGACCTGGCAGGACAGGCTGGACATGGCGCTGACCCTCGCTGATCTTCAGGTGGACTCCGTTCCCATAAATGCGCTGATGCCGATAAAAGGCACTCCCCTGGCGGATAATCTTCAGCTTACGGAAGCCGATATCCTGCGGACTATAGCCATGTTCCGCTACGTCTGTCCCACGGCGCATATCCGACTTGCCGCCGGTCGTGCGCTTATGGAAAACTCAGGTGAGAGGGCGTTCCGAAGCGGCGCAAATGCGGCTATAACAGGCGATATGCTCACCACCTCCGGCAGCAGTATCAGTTCCGATATGGAGCTTCTCCGGAGAATGGGTTTTGACATCGAAAGGGAGGACTGAAATGAGCAAGGTAATATTCATAACCGGCACTGGCACGGACATTGGCAAGACCTTCGTGACCGGGCTTATCCTCAAAAAACTCCGGGAATCCGGCGCTGATGCGGCTTACTACAAGGCTGCCATCAGCGGAAACGATTTAGGCGCTGACGGGAAACTTATCCCCGGCGACCCGACTGCGGTAAAGGCGATATCCGGCGTTCCCCAGCCCCTTGACCAGATGTGTCCCTACGTCTACAAAAACGCCTATTCCCCTCACCTTGCCGCACGGATCGAGGGCGAACAGGTGGATATGGAAAAAGTTATGTCAGGCTACCGGAGCGTCTGCAATTCCCACGAATTCGTAACCGTCGAGGGCAGCGGCGGTATCGTTTGCCCGATTCGCTGGGATACTCAGCACGTTCTCCTGGAGGACATCGTGAAGGCTATGGAACTTCCCTGCGTCATCGTGGCGGACGCAGGGCTTGGCACTATCAACAGCACTGTCCTAACCTGCGAATACCTGAAACGGCGTAGTATTGCGGTTTCCGGCATCATTCTCAACCACTTTCACAAGGGTGATGTGATGCAGGAGGACAACCTTGCAATGTGCCGGGAGCTGACCGGTGTGGACGTTATTGCCTGCGTAAGTGACGGCGCTGACTGCATCGACATCGACCCGGCGCTGCTTAAATCAATTTACAAGGAGGTGGAAGCATGATCTGGTATCCCTATTCGCAGATGCAGACCATGCCTGCGCCCATAAAGATAAAGTCCGCAAAAGGCGTACATCTGTTCACTGAGGACGGACACGACCTTATCGACTCCGTGTCCTCATGGTGGAGCGTTATCCACGGATACTGCCACCCGGAAATGAACCAGGCTATCGCAGGTCAGCTTGAAAATTTCGCCCACGTTATGCTGGGGGGACTTACTCATGACCCGGTTCAGAAGCTTTCCGAAAAGCTGGAAAACTGGCTTCCCGGCGACCTGAACTACTGCTTCTTCTCTGATTCCGGCAGCGTGGCAGTGGAAGTTGCACTGAAAATGGCTCTGCAATGGAACACTAACCGGGGCTCGTCCCGGAGTACGATCCTCGCCCTTGAACACGCCTACCACGGCGACACTTTCAAGGCTATGGAGGTGGGCGACGACGAGGACTACCACTTCGCTTTCGGCAAAAACAGCGAGAAAAAGCGTGGCGTTGTCCATATCCCCACGGAAATACCGGCGCTTGAAAAGGCATTCCAGGAGTACGGAAACGAGCTTTCCTGCTTCATCGTCGAGCCGCTTCTTCAGGGCGCTGGAGGTATGCGAATGTACGACGTTTCGTTCCTTAAAAGGGCAAGGCAGCTTTGCGATGAGTATGACGTTCTGCTGATTTTCGACGAGGTTGCCACCGGCTTTGGCAGAACCGGCAACCGCTTCGTCGCTGACCTGGTTCTGCCGGACATTCTCGTTCTGGGAAAGGCGCTGACCGGCGGATATATCGGTCATGCGGCAACTGTCGCAAACCGCCGGGTGTATGAGGGATTCCTCAGCGACGACCCCACTCACGCTTTCATGCACGGCCCGACGTTTATGGGCAATGCCCTCGCCTGCGCTGCCGCACTCAAATCCATCGAACTCTTTGAAAAAGGCGGCTATATGAGTCGTATCCGCCATATTGAGGACATCTCACGCCGGGAGATCGGCTCGCTCACTCACCCGGATATCAGGGAAGTTCGCATCATGGGCGGCTGCGCCTGCATCGAAGTCAACGACAGCAGCGTGCTGAAAGGGTTCAGGGAGTTCGCCTGTGAAAACGGCGTTTTCGCCCGTCCTTTCCTGAAATATATGTACACCATGCCCCCTTACGTCATCAGCGAGGAGGAGCTTGTGAAGATTCTCACCGTGATGCGGCGGTGGTTCACTGAGGTTCGCTGACTCATACCAGAAAAAAACTGCCCACGGCTGTGGACAGTTTTTTTGCTATAGTGAGCGGCGCAGTATCCGAAGTGTGTCCGGGTCAGGGTCGCCCATGCAGAACTTTTCAAGTGCAGCAGCAAAGCACTCCTCCTCCGGGTGAAGCTCCGAAAACAGGGTCATGCAATTGCGCAGCTTGTATGCGTCAGTTTCTCCAAAGACAACTACTGGGTCATCGCAGGGTATCTCAAGTATAGCACTGGTGATTTTCCGCAGTCTTTCGCCAAGTATCGGGTGTGAATAAAACTGTTCAGCCTCACCTGCTCCACAAAGTCCGTAGTACTCCGTAACACGGTCGCCGGTCAGACCTTTAAGCTGCGGAAAAACATACCATATCCAGTGGGAGGACTTTCTCCCCTGGCGAACCTCCTCCAATGCCTGCTCAAAACCTGCACAGTCCGGGATAAGTCCGTCGCTGCCGGAAATGAACCTTTGCAGAGGCTCAGCTTCCAGCTCTATTCCCACAACTCCCAGCTTTTCCTGCTCCTGGGGCGAATAGTAGCTGTCCATGAAGTTCTCCTTGACCGTGCGGAACGTAAACGGCGTAAAACCGCAGGAAAGCAGGGAAATTCTCCTGAACAGCGCCGGAAAATCCGGATACACATGAAGCGCCTTGACCCTTTTGCAGATACGTTCCTCCGGGCAGTCCGTCCGGACGAACTCTATCTCGTCCCCAACCTTTACCGCCCTGCGCTTTTCGTCCAGAAGCCGCAGTTCAACGGTCTTGTAGCCGGACTTCATCGCATAGAACGGCTCAGGGTTCAGTTTCATATTATGACGCATTTTCAGCACCTCCTGAAATTTGGTTGTAAGCATTATACCACAAATTCTCCCATATGTCAACAAAAATGCCATAGCACCGAAACCAGTGCTATGGCATTGCTTTTACAGGTAATTACGCATATTCGACAGACTTATAGCGATAGTTGAGGTATTATGCAGGAATGCGGAGGTAGTGGGTGGAAGAACGCCCAGTGCGCCGCCTATCATAAGTGCCGAATTAAAGCCGATTATGGTTTTATAGCTGCGGTCGATGCGCTTCATCAGTTCACGGCTGAGGGTTCTCAGGGTCAGCAGACAGTACAGGTCTTCTGCGGATATGGTTATGTCCGCAATTTCACGGGCGATCGCCGCACCTGTGCTTATTGCAACGCCTGCATCTGCCTCCGAAAGTGCAGGGGAATCGTTCACGCCGTCACCTATCATAATGACCTTGCGTCCGGCTTCATGCTCACGCTTTATGAACGCCGCCTTTTCCTCCGGAAGAACCTCGTAGTAATACTCGTCAACTCCAACCGCTTTCGCCACATTCCGGGCAGTTTTCTTGCTGTCGCCGGTCATCATGACCACCTTTGACAGTCCCATATTTTTAAGCTGAGCGATGACCTCCGGTGCTTCTTTACGCAGCGGGTCTTCGATGCAGATAACTGCCGCTAAAGTTCCGCCTATGGCAAGGAACAGGTGGGAATACTCCTCCGGCAGCGACTTGAAAAGTTCCTCGCCGCCCTCCGGGATAACGCAGCCCTCGTCCTCGAATATGAAGTGATAGCTGCCGATGACGACTTTCTCGCCGCCTATGGAACTGGCTATACCATGCGCCACGACGTACTCGACGGTTGAGTGTTCCTCCTCATGGAGAAGTCCACGGTCAGCGGCTTCATTGACTACCGCATTTGCGATAGAGTGGGGATAATGCTCCTCCAGACACGCTGCCAGACGCAGGCACTCGTTCTCGTCCCTGCCGCCGAAAGGCACTACTCTCGCCACTCTCGGCTCGGAGTAAGTCAGCGTACCGGTCTTGTCGAAAACTATGGTGTCCGCTTCGGCAACTGCTTCCAGGAACTTTCCGCCCTTGACGGTTATACCGCAGCCGCTGCTCTCACGCATAGCGGAGATGACGGATATAGGTATCGCAAGCTTCAGGGCGCAGGAGAAGTCAACCATGAGTATGGATATCGCCTTTGTCAGGTTGCGGGTTAGAATGTAGGTCAGCACCGTTCCCAGCAGACTGTAGGGAACAAGCTTGTCAGCAATGTGAGACGCTTTGCTCTCCGCCTGGGACTTTAGTTTTTCCGACTCCTCTATCATTTTCACGATACGGTCGTACTTTCCGCTTCCGGAAACCTTGTCCACCCGGACTGTGCAGCAGCCTTCTTCCATAACTGTACCGGCATAAACGTAGCTGCCCTCGCCCTTGTGTACCGGGAGTGCTTCGCCGGTAAGTGAAGCCTGGTTAACTCCGCCCTCGCCGGAAATAACGTAGCCGTCGAAAGGTATCATATTTCCCGTGCGGACAACGATGCAGTCCCCGGACTTCACGCTGCTGACGGGTACGAGAGTTTCAGTATCGCCGCATACGAGCCATGCCTTGTCAACGCCCAGCGACATGGTGCTTGCAAGGTCGCTGACTGACTTTTTATGTGTCCACTCCTCCAGCAGTTCACCGATTTTCAGGAGGAACATTACTGAAGAAGCAGTTTTCTGGTCACGGCACAGAAGTGATACAGTTATGGCAGTCGCATCGAGGATAGCGACTTCTATCTTGCCCCGTGCAATAGCTTTCAGGGCTTCCCAGATGAATTTCATGGACTTCACCGCTGATATCACGAACCGCACCGGCGCAGGCAGGAGAAGTTTCTCAGCATAGCGCTTGGTGACAGTCCAGAAAAGATCGTTCTCGAAATCTCTGTCAAGCTGGCGGCTTGTGCGTTCCGGGACGAGTTTCCGGGTATTTTCATCGTCGTAGGAAAACCGTGAAAGGGCAGAGATCACCTTGCTCCGGCAGTCACGCTTAAATGATATCAGCGCATCGCCTGTGCGGTCGAACACCTTAACGTCGGAAATAAACTTCCGTGAGCGCAGGTAATATTCAAGTATATCAGCCTGTTCGAGGGTCATACGGCTCTGACAGACGTGTACCCTCATACGGCTGGAAGATTCATGGAGTATCCGGCATTTCATTCCTCAGAGGACTCCTCTGCATCGCCAAGATCCTCGGCATATATCTCCTCGCAAGCCTCGTCGATAGCGATCTGCTCGTTGATATCCTTAGCGTCAGCGAGAATGTCGTCGCAGCCCTCACGCAGTCTGGTAACGTCGGTCATAACGCACTCCTTAGCCCTGATAGCGGCAGCAGTAGTATGAGCGTAGATCTTCTTAGCGCCCCTGCTTGAAAGAAGTTTCAGACCAACAGTGCCGAAAAGCAGTCCGCCTGCGAACATCAAAGATCTTTCCAGAATTTTCATAGAAAAAACACCTCTTGTAAAGTACTTCCGGGCATTAGTTATATATGTATAACCCGGTAAGTATAGTATAACACTTTCAAAATGTTATGTCAATATAACAAGGTGAATTTTGTGAAATACAGCCAATCCAATCAGACAGTTTCGCCTTTTTCGATTCGTTCAGCCAGATCGTTCAGGTACACCCAGCGCTCCATTTTTTCTTCCAGCGCTTGTTCAAGTTCCGTCTTTTTCCCGGTGAGTTCCTGAAGCTTAGTGTAGTCGGAAGCATTCTTCATGATGAGCGCATCAGTTTCGGCTATTTCCTGCTCCAGAGCGGCAATATCGTCGTCGATAGTGTCGTACTCCCGCTGCTCCTTGAAGGAGAATTTCAGCTTCGTCTTGCCGGTATAAATTCTCTCCTTCTTGCCGGACTTCTTTTTCTGCTTCGGCTCGGATTCGCCGGATATCGCCGCTTTTTCCGCATAGTCGGAGTAGTTGCCGTTGAAGCGTGTGCATACTCCATCCCTGAACTCGAATATCTCCCTTGCCATTTTGTCAAGGAAGTAGCGGTCGTGGGATACTGCTATAACTGCCCCGCTGAAGCTTTCCAGATAGTCCTCCAGTATGGTCAGCGTGGCGATGTCAAGGTCGTTGGTAGGCTCGTCAAGCAGGAGGATATTTGGCGCAGTCATCAGTATTTTCAAGAGGTACAGTCTCTTTCGCTCGCCGCCGGACAGCTTCTCTATCCGATTCCATTGCAGTTCCGGAGTGAACAGGAAACGCTCCAGCATTTGCGATGCAGTGACCGTTCCCTCGGTAGTCTCGATGCGGTCGGCAGTCTCACGAATGTACTCAATGACCCGCATTGACGGGTTCATGCTCTCGCACTCCTGGGAGAAGTAGCCGATATTCACGGTGTCACCGATGTCGATGCTTCCGCTGTCAGGCTGAACCTGCCCCATTATCATGCGCAGGAAGGTGGACTTTCCAGCGCCGTTGCGTCCTACGATACCTATTCTTGCGTCACGGGAGATGATGTAGGAGAAATCCGTGATAAGGGGCTTTCCGTCGATAGACTTGGATATTTCGTTTATTTCGATAGTTTTCCTGCCCAGACGTGTGGACACAGAAGAAAGGCTCAGTTTCTCGTCCTGGGTGGGAATATCACGGTTTTTAAGCTGCTCGAAGCGCTCTATCCTGTCCTTGGACTTCGTACCTCTCGCCCTTGCGCCACGGCTTACCCATTCCAGTTCACGGCGGTAGAGTGAACGGTTCTTGCGCTCGGCAGCCTCAGCGTCAGCTTCACGCTGGGCTTTTGCGGCGATGTAGTCGTTAAAATTGCCGTCGCAGCCCCATATCTTGCCCTTATCTATCTCCACGATACGGCGGCAGATGCGGCTGAGGAAGTAGCGGTCGTGGGTGACCATTACTATCGCTCCACGGTACTTCATGAGCAATTCTTCCAGCATACTCACAGTTTCGTTGTCGATGTGGTTGGTAGGCTCGTCCAGAAGAAGCACGTCGCTGGGCTGTATAAATGCGGCAGCGATACCGGCTCTGCGCTTTTCACCGCCGGAAAGGGTACTTATGTCACGGTCGCAGTCGGTTATGCCGAGTTTTCCGAGAATGGACTTCGCCTCGAATTCCCGTGACTGGCGCAGGTCAGTGGGAAGATGTGCAAGAACCTGTTCCAGAACACTTCCGCTGTCTCCGAATTCAGGGATCTGCGGCAGGTACGAAAGACGTATACCGTTTGTGCGGATAACCTCTCCCCCGTCGGGTTCTTCCACTCCGGCGAGGATACGCAGGAGGGTGGACTTACCAGTGCCGTTGATGCCGACGATGCCAACCTTGTCACCCTCGTTCAGGAAGAAGGAAACTCCGTCCAGCACCTTCCGCTCCATGTAAGTCCTGGAAATATTCTGTGCAGTCAGTAAAATCATAATCTCTCCTTGCTCATACCCTGCGTCCGGGGGCTGATTCACGGGGGCATCTTGGGGAAAACCCTTTTGAAAAGGGCTTTCCCCAAACCCCTTTCCTAAAACTTCCAGATTAAGGCAACACCGCACAGAGATTGCGGCGCAGATACGCAGTCAGATTTTTCGG
>CAMOEP010000057.1 GCA_946612185.1 uncultured Ruminococcus sp. | reverse complement strand
ATAACATAATCACAATGCTTTGATATTATCTTTTCAACTGTTTTCTTTTGACAGCTCATGGCATCACTTGTGATAACGCAATTTTCCACTTCAATTAAGGCAACACCGCACAAAGACCGCCTGACGGCTTTGCGGCACATCTGCTTGCATATTTTCCGGCATCTTGCACATAAATTTTTTGACATACGTCAGTATGCCTGCAAAATTTCTGCACAATCTGCCGAAAAATCTGACTGCGTATCTGCGCCGCAATCTCTGTGCGGTGTTGCCTTAAATCAAGAAGTTCCGGAACAGCAGGTATTTCATTGCTTTTTTCGTCTACCCGCATCTGTCCAAGAACAATTCCCGCCTTATTTGCCCATGCGCTTATCATGTGAATGTGATTATAATTATCATCACGGCTTCCACAAAGTGTTTTTCCATCCAGACTTACTATCTCATTATCTGTACTCCCGAATCTTGCTTTCACCCAATTACGAAAACACTTTTCAAGCTGTTCCGGCTTGATTATGGCGAAAATTCGCTGAAATGTGTCATCTGTCGGAACTCCGTTTTCCAGCTTTAATCCATACTTTTCACGGAATATCTCTATCTTTCCTTTGCAATACATCGCTATCTCATTCCAGTGTTCTGCTCCTGCCGTTACCGCTATTATCGTCATTACTATGACTTCCAATAAGTTGTATTTGATTTTCCACTGTTGTCTTGTATCTGTTATTTCTTCAAAATATTCTTTCATCTTTAGTTCCTCTTTTCACTTTTTGTTCAATTATACCACTTTTTTATGATCTTTTCATGCGGTTGCACTGCATCGGCATCCTGCTCACTTGACTTAAACTTTTCCCAAGCCGCTGCAATACGTTCCTTGCAGTCCTTGACATTATTATAGTCAATACGTAGTTCCTCAATATTATCGGTACTCTTTCCGTAACACTCAAGTACCTTTCGGACATAAGCGTGGGGAGTTTCCTGTTCTTCTGCCTTTAAAGCCTTGATTTTTTCAAGCTGATGCTTTAACTGATTATAGCCGAGGTAATTGAATACGACCTGTTTTGTTATATGGTCGTAATAAACGAAGGGATCAGACTGCGACGGATACTCAAGATAATAACACATATTATTAAGGACACGTTCAAACTCCATCAGCTGATGATATATCTTGCTTTCGATAGCACCTATCTGACTTAATGAATAATCAGGAATCAAAACTGTTATTCCACGGGGATGCTTGATATTGACTCTGACTCTGCCGATGAACTGCTTTAGTGCTATAATATCGAGCGTTTCCGCTACTATTATACTGAGGTCATTGTCTTTAAGGGACACATCGTTGCCGAGTACTTTAGTAGATGCAAGGGAGTCGGTTTCAAATCTCTCGTTTGCAGCTATAACACTCACTTCACCGCTTTTTTCTTCGTCGGCATAAACATACTGGCAATTATTCAGCTTCTCTTTGATTAGTTCACCGTCGTCTTTATTTCCGATGAGAATTAGAGCCTTTTCACCATCTGCATTATGCTTATTGATGTAGTCGGCCAGCTTATCTCTCTCATTCGGGTCATATGTTACAAAGGTTATATACTCCCAATCTGATTTCATCAGAAATACGTGTTGTATTCTTGTTTCTGTTTTGCAGGGCATAAATCGGAGAAAATCATTAATATTATTTGATAGTGGGTAGAGTTCTTCCTTAGAGAGTTTTTCTATATCCCAGAGGACGGTAATAACATCCTCTGGTGTCGCTGTCAGATATATAATTTTAAGGTTGTTACAATTAAGTTTAATAAAATTAACTATCTTCTGTGGGTACACAGAAAATGTAGCATCCTCAGTAAAGCAATGACGCTCATCACAAATCATAAGGAACTTCTTGTTATTAAATGTGCCTCTGACTTTACAAAACTGCTGATAAGTCATGACCTTGAATGTTCCGATATCAATATGGTCAAGAACATCTTCGGATGCTTCTATTCCGAGCATCTTTTTTATAGCTTCACGGAGAACCTGCTCCTTACAACTCTTACGGTTTGTAAGATAGACTATAGTTTCGTGCTTAACCAAAGCCGAAATCACTGACAGCATTGCTGTTGTCTTTCCTGAACCTGTGCGGCTGAATATAGCTATTGATTGACCGTAATCCAGCTTATCGACAGTTTCGAGTAACGGAAAAGATGAGAGGTATTCTGTAGATTCGCCTACGGTAAAGCCTGTAACAAGGCTCATACCTGCAATAAATGGATTAGATGTGACAGCAGATATCTCTGATGCTTTATTTATTATCTTTTTTGATTCAATATTTGAATTAATAAGAATCATATTAATTTCCTCCTTTTTGGAATTCTTTTAATGTTACGCCGTAGAAACCCCATGAGTTTCTCTCGGCAGTATGCTTCTTTGTTTTTGTAAGCATATTCTCATTTGCTCTGTAAAAAGCCTGAGAAAATGCAGTAATATCCTTGAAAACACTATTACCGTAAATATTAACAAATGCCGAATAGATATCCTGAGTATAAGAGAATAATTCGGCTCCGAAATGACAGCATCTATTACTAAAGTCCGCAATTACAGAATATTGCGGATTATTCGGATACAACCAGATATTGTTATCAAAGATGTCATCCCCAGTGAAAACATAATTTCTGTTTCTTAATTCCAGATAATGCAATAACGCTTCCGTAACTATAGCATCACGTTCCATATCAAGTTTCTGAATAAGATATGGGTCTTGTTGCTCTTTTGAAATCTTCACATCAAAAGGCAAGGAACAGATTCTTCGAGAAAATGCAGGGTCGCAAGCTGTATAAGCTGCTCCTATTTCATGATTAGAGGCAATTAGTATCTTCGCCGTTGGAGTAAATCTTATCGCTGGCTTATGCTTTACCTCAACATTTATCGGATCATTGCCTGAGAGTTTTTTTAATATTGCAATATGATTTGTACTTAGATTAAGTAATCCTTCATCTGCGGATACTTCCAATCGCTTTCCTTTTAGTTCAGACAGCGAGAATCTGCTTCCGACTAACGTGTCGATACTCATTTCCGAAATACCTTGCCATGAAATGAGCGAGCAAAGGAAATTCAAGAACGTACTTTTACCGTTATCACCAGATGTACCAACCAGGATAAAAATTTTTTTTGCCGAACAATCCGATGATATACAGTATCCTATTACTTCCCAGATACGCTTTATCAGAACAGTATCGCCGCCAGAAATATCATCCAGAAATTTGTCCATTGTAGGATGAAATAATTGCTTATCGGGCAAATAAGATGCAGTTCAAGAACGATATATCATCATTGCTCACAAAAGAAAATATTGACTTAGATTGTATAAAGAAATTGCAAATTAGATGGATTTGTGATGCAATAAATAGAAATACAAAAGGTATTAGTGAATAAAGAGGGTGACTATATGGATTATCATTTCACGAAAGGCAAATTTACCGAAGCAGAGCTTGAGAAAGCTATCATAGAGCTGTGCGAAAAGCAAGGTTACACCTATGTCTGCGGAGAGGATATGCACCGTAAGTATGAGGACATACTTCTGCTGAACGATCTCCGTTCTTATCTGACCTCACGTTATATCGGGTTGTCCGATACTGAGATGCAAAAGATAATCAACAAGCTGAGCCTTATCAATGCAACTCCGCTGTATCTCGGTAACCGTGAAGCATTTAGGCTTGTGAACGAGGGCTTTGACCTCGCTCGTGACGATATTTCACAGGTCGCACTCCATATCGAATATATCAATTACGATGAACCTGATAAAAATATTTTCAAGGTCGTTAATCAGTATTCTGTTCAGGGGGAACACTTGCGCCGCCCTGATATGCTGCTGTTTATCAATGGTATTCCTGTTGCTATCTTTGAGTTTAAAACAGCGATAGAAGAAGATACGACAATTTACGATGCCTGGAAGCAGATTACGGTACGTTATTGTCGGGATATACCGAAGCTAATGAAATACTGTTTTTTGTCAGTGATAAGTGACGGCGCTAACACTCGTATGGGCAGTATTTTTACTTCGTATGAGTATTATTACGCTTGGAACAAGGCGAATGATACCGATACGGTGGCAAATGGTATCAGTTCTCTGTTTACGATGATAGAAGGTGCTTTCGCTAAAGACCGTGTTGTTGCACTGCTACGTGATTTTGTATTCTATCCCGATGATAGTCCGAAAAATGAAGCTATCGTCTGCCGTTATCCTCAGTTCTTCGGTGCAAGAAAGATGCTCGATAATATCAAGCTGCACCTGCGTCCTAACGGTGATGGCAAAGGCGGAACATATTTTGGTGCTACAGGCTGTGGAAAGACCTATACAATGCTTTTCCTCTCTCGTCTAATAACTCAAAGGGATAATGAAACATTCAATAACCCTACAATTGTTATTATTACCGATAGAGAGGATTTAGATACACAGACATCTGAGTTGTTTGTGACAGCAACGAAATTCCTTCATGAAGAAGATGTGCGCAGCATTGAAACTCGCGAGGACTTGGCGAAAACACTCGGTGACAGACCTAGCGGTGGTGTCTATGTAACAACCATTCAAAAATTCTGCGAAAATACTGGACTTCTATCCGAGAGAAGCAATATAATCTGTATTTCCGATGAAGCACATAGAACCCAAACGGGTGTCGGCTCAAAACTGAAAAAGACAGATAAAGGTGTGTTCACAACATATGGATTTGCCTATTATCTGCGGACAAGTTTCCCAAATGCGACTTACTGCGGATTTACTGGTACTCCAATTGATGAAACACTAGCTGTATTCGGCGATGTAGTAGACAGCTATACGATGAAAGAATCAAGCGATGATGGAATTACCGTTCGAATCTCCTATGAGCCTCGCCTTGCACGTGTAATAATTTCCGAAGAACAGGCTAAGGCTATACAAAAGTATTATGATGCCTGCTTGAATCAAGGGTCTACGCCTGAACAGATAGAGGAAAGCAAAAAAGCTATGACGAAAATGCGAGTTATCCTTGGTGAACCGAGCCGCCTGCATAAGCTTGCTGTTGACATTGCTGACCATTATGATGCTCTGTGTGCAGAAAAGCCTGATATAGTGCAGAAAGCTATGATTGTATGTTCTGACAGACAGATAGCCTATGATTTACTTCAGGAGATACTCTCTATTCGTAAAGATTGGGGGATTTCTCGCAAGGCTGAACATGAAGAAACACTCTCAAAAGAACAGCTTGACAAACTACTGCCGCTACCTAAAATAAATCTTGTTGCTACACAAGGAAATAATGATAATAAGGTTCTTTTTGATGCTTGTGGAAATAAGGAATATCATAAGAAGCTTGACAAGCAATTCAAAAATATAAACTCAAATTTCAAAATAGCTATTGTTGTAGATATGTGGATCACTGGTTTCGATGTACC
Source organism: uncultured Ruminococcus sp. (assembly GCA_946612185.1). Taxonomy (GTDB): domain Bacteria; phylum Bacillota; class Clostridia; order Oscillospirales; family Ruminococcaceae; genus Ruminococcus. The sequence continues at coordinate 4,757 of CAMOEP010000057.1, read as the reverse complement.
ATCACTTGCTGTAATGTATATTGATAAACCATTGCAAAAGCATACTCTTATACAAACGGTTTCACGTGTTAACCGTGTTTTTGAAGGAAAGGATAATGGAATCGTAGTCGATTATATCGGTTTTTATGATGATATGAAAAAGGCAATGAAAGATTACGGTTCTTCAAAGGAAAGCCCTATTGATGAATTGAAAATATCATTAGATATATTCCGCAATCATTTAAAACTGATTGGAGATTTACTTGTAAAATTTAATGCAGAAAAATTTTTCAAAGGCGAACCACTTGAAAGATTAAACTGTCTTAATAATGCAGCCGAGTATGTACAGATAAGTAAAGAACTACAAACACGATTTATGGGGCTTTCTCGGCGCCTAAAAAGTGCCTATACAATTTGTTTTCCGTCAGGTGAGCTCACAGAAGAAGAAACTGCCAAGGCGCAGTTTTACCTTGCGATACGTTCTATCATATATAAACAAACCAAAGGCGATGCCCCTGATGCTGAAACAATGAACCGTGTTGTTGAAACTATGGTTCGTAATGCTATTGCTTGTACTGGTGTAGAAGATATAATCGAAACCAATAAACAGATTGATATGTTTAGTGACGAGTTTCTTGATGAGCTTAAAAAAGTCAAAATGCCAATAACTAAGTTTAATGCCTTGCTAAAACTGCTGCGAAAAGCAATTGCTGCATACGGTAGAACTAATAAAGTTAAAGCAGTATCTTTTGATGAAAGGTTAAAAAAAGTAGTAGAAGCTTATAATAGCAGGGATAAGTTTATCTTTACAAGTTCAGTTGTTGACGATTTTGTAAATGACCTCTCAGACCAATTGATACAAATTTTTAAGGACTTACAAGAAGATAAATCATCGTTCGAGAAGTTAGGTATTACCTTTGAGGAAAAGGCTTTTTATGATATTCTTATCAAAGTAAGAGATGATCATGGATTTCCATATGAGGATGAAAAGTGCCTTGAACTTTCAAAGAAAATAAAGGAACTGATTGATGATAAAGCACAGTATGCGGATTGGTCAACTCGTGATGATATAAAGAATCAGCTTAATATGGATTTGACAGTTCTTCTTTATAGTAGTGGTTATCCACCTGAATGGGATGAAGAAGTATTTGAAAAGGTTATGGAGCAGGCGGGTAATTTTAAAAAATATAATTAAGTGAGCTCTGCTGTAATGATTTTCACACATTAGATTCTCAGTTGTCACGTTTCAACAACTGAGAATCTTTTCTTTATTGTAAATAACTTAATGAATGTGCGCAGACTTTTTTATATGATTAATGGAAAATAGTATGCTATAATATAGTCAACAAAGGGAAACGTGGTAAATGATATAAGGGATAAAGGGGATTCTATGCTAAAAATGCTTATTGCATTCTTGGAAATAAATCTCAGAATAGTTGTAATAATACCGCCTGCTTAAACGTTTTCGTATAATCATAAGAGGTATGTAAACATGAAGACCGTACCTTTACAAGGTACATGAATGGAGGGTATTTGTATGGAGAACAACAACACCAACAGCACACTGAGGTTTCTTATCGTATTGATTGTTCTGCTCTATGTGTTTTCACCTGACCCTGTTCCTGGTCCAGTTGATGATGCTTTGGTTGCTGTAGTAGGACACGCTCTGACTCATCGCAGCAACTAAGCCGTGAAGCACTGTTTTTATGGGGGTGACTGACATCAGTTGATCATACTCACAATTGGCAAGGCGTACTTCGCCTTGCTGATTGTCGATTTTAACTACATAGTGTTGACATAAGTGCTGAAATATGATAAAATATTATTAAATCAGAGTTTGCTTGAAACATAATATGGTCAGAGTGCGTAAAATGTACTGTTGTGTTTTGGCTACTTTGAGGAACTATAGTAGTGTGAATTTACACTGCACAAAAAAATCCCACCTACAAAACGTAGGTGGGATTAATGTTAATATCAGAGAATAACAATAAAAAAATGCTTGACAAATGATAATCTTTATGGTATAACTTTAAAGGTCAATAGATTAGAGTTGAACGTCCAGAAGTTGAAGTGCCAACTCAAAATGCCAACTAAGTAATTTACGAGGCGATAATTCGGGGATTGTGGGCTATATCCCACATCTTCAAATCCTGTCACCTCGACCAGCAATAAATGGCTTAGGTTCGTTAAATACCGAATCTAAGCCATTTTTCGTTGCCGTCATTTTCTTGGGTATGCAGTGATTTTCGTAAAAAAGGGTAATATATTCAATATCAGGTCGATTGACTTTTTCTGCTTTGCATGATATAATATCCTTGTCAGAATATGATACCACTACGCTGACAGAAAGAGGTAAAATATGCTCGAAGCTTACTATACCTTCGCCTTTACGCTGTCGCTGGCACTTATGCTGGTGTACGCATTCTTTTACCACCGCCATTACGATATCCACATATCGCTCATCTTCATTCTCGTTCCCATAAGTAACCTGGCGCAGCTTCTCCAGAGTCAGTGCAAGTCTATGGAAGCGGCACTCCTTGCAAATAAATTCCTGTATATCGGCGGATGCTACCTTATACTCATGATAACCCTTGCGGTTTTCAGCCTGTGCGGTATCAGACTAAACCGCTATGTCCGGCTTCTTTTGTACCTTATCACCACCATTGTGTTCCTGTTCACCCAGCAGATCGGCAAGAACGACCTGTACTACCGTGAAGTTTCCTTTGCGTACAAGGACGGCGGAGTTATCCTCCTGAAAGAGTACGGCGTGCTTCACACATTGTACTACGCAATGATGATAATTTACTTCCTCCTGGGTGCTGGTGCGATAATCTACAGCTTCCTCTGGAAAAAACAGGTGTCAAACCGCTTCATTGCTCTCCTTGCACTTCCGGAAGCTATGTCGTTCCTGGCTTTCTTCGTGGGACGTGGACTTTCAAAATCCACCGGCGTTTTCCATAACCTCGAATTTATCCCGTTTACCTACGACCTGGCGCTTATCATGTTCCTTATCATATCCCACCAGCTTGTACTGTACAACGTGCCTGACACGGTTATTGAAACCGTTGTGCAGAAAGGCAACACCGGATTCATTTCCTTCGACTTCAAGTTCCGCTATCTGGGCAGCAACGAGATAGCCCGTGAGATATTCCCGGAACTCAACGAACTGAATGTTGACCAGATCGTTACCGAGAATAACTTCAGCGCCGACGTTCTGCGCTGGCTTGAGGAGTTTTCAAGCTTCAACGGGCATGACAGCGTTATTTACCATTGCGGCGACAAAGTGTACCGGATAAGTATCGACTACCTCTCCGACGGCACGCATAAACGAGGCTATCAGCTTTATATCATCGACGACACCAAAGACCAGAAGTATATCTCACTCCTGGACAGCTTCAATTCCGAGCTGAAAGAGGAAGTCGCCCAGAAAACCGCTCATATCGTCGAGATGCACGATAACCTTATCCTCAGCATGGCGACTATGGTCGAAAGCCGTGACAACTCCACCGGCGGCCATATCCGGCGTACCAGCGAGGGCGTGAGGATACTCCTGGACGAAATGGTGCAAAGCGGTGACTTCGACCTGACCGAGGAGTTCTGCCGGAATATCATCAAGGCTGCACCTATGCACGACCTGGGAAAAATCGCTGTAGACGACGCTATACTGCGAAAACCCGGCAGGTTTACCGATGAGGAGTTCGCTATCATGAAAACTCATGCCGCTGAGGGTGCAAGGATAGTTCATGAGATACTCAAAGGCACGGACAACGCTCAGTTCAAGATAATCGCTGAAAACGTTGCCCACTACCACCACGAACGCTGGGACGGTTCAGGTTATCCGGAAGGTCTGAGCGGCGAGGATATCCCCCTGGAAGCCCGCATTATGGCTATTGCCGATGTGTACGACGCTCTTGTCAGCAAACGTGTCTACAAGGATAGTATGTCATTTGAGCAGGCTGATAAGATAATCATGGAGGGTATGGGCAGGCACTTCGACAAGCGCCTCGAATCCTGCTACGTTTCCGCCCGTCCACGGCTGGAGGAGTACTACAGTTCAATAATAAAATCCCCCTGATACGGTTACTGTAAACCGCATCAGGGGGATATTTTTTCAGTTCAATTCACAGTGAACTATCAAAGAAGTGTGATACCGTTCTCAGCGCACTTCTCGATCATGTCCTCAGGCCAGATAGAAGACTGTACTTCACCGATGTGAGCCTTGTTCAGCAGAAGCATACAAAGTCTTGACTGACCGATACCGCCGCCAATAGTCAGGGGGAGAGTACCGTCTGCGATCATTTTGTGGTAGGGGTACTTCATTCTGTCCTCTGCGCCACACTCGGCAAGCTGCGCTTTCAGTGACTCAGCGTCAACTCTGATACCCATAGATGATACCTCGAAGGAATCCTGGAGAACGTCGTTCCAGAACAGGATATCGCCGTTGAGTGACCAGTCATCGTAGTCAGGGGCTCTGCCGTCGTGCTTTTCGCCGCTTTTGAGTTTGCCGCCTATGCCCATGAGGAACACGGTCTTATGCTCCTTGGCGATAAGGCGCTCACGCTCATGACCGGTCTTGTCGGGGTACATATCCTCAAGTTCCTGGGTGGTGATGAAGAAAGGCTCGTCGCAGATCTCGCCGGAAAGCTGAGGGTAGCGCAGGCTTACCTTTCTCTTGGTGTAGGCGATAGCCTTGACTACTGATCTTACAGTTGCTTTCAGGAATTCGATGTTTCTCTGCTCAGCGGTGATGACCTTTTCCCAGTCCCACTGGTCAACGA
>CAMOEP010000056.1 GCA_946612185.1 uncultured Ruminococcus sp. | reverse complement strand
GGCTTCGTAAAATCACCCATGACTCTCACCGACGAGGACGGCACGGTTCACACATATTTCGTAAAATTTGTAAACGAGACAGACGAGGCGATGTCCATTCTGGAAAATATCCCCTACGAAACCCCGGAATCCGCTGATATCGACCTTTTCCCCACAAAGAAAGCCGTCACCTCAAATGCTATGCTGAACCTTTTCAACCTTATGGCGGATCTGGGTGAGTACGCCTCAGACGAAGCTAAGTTCGTAAATGGCACTATCGTCACCGAAGTCAGCAATTACGCCAGCGGTCAAGGCGCACTTAACAAGAGCGAGTTCATCGTGAATATGCAGACCGAGACTTCCAAGGGAATTCTGAACGAATTCGCAAAGGCTAAGGGCTATGAAACTGCCAGCAATTATGTGGGCAATACCATGACTTACCTTGAAATAGGTACTCAGGGACTTGGTATGATGCACGAACTCCGGGATATCATAAACTCCGATGATCCTCGTGTTAAGGCGCATGAGGACGAACTCTGCAACCTGGCTGTAGGCATGACTATGGGACGTGCAACCGTTACTCTCGCAGGCGGTGCGGCTATCGCTGCAACTATCGGAGAAGCAGCCGTCGTTATCGCAGGCGGTGCGGCAGTTCTCCCGGAGGTACTGGCTTGCGTGGCTGTTATAGGTGCGGTATACGCCACAAGCAAGGCGCTGGAAGCTGTTGGCGGCTGGCTGAAAGGCTTGATAATGGGCGAATCCAAAGTCGCCAGCGACGGCAAGATGAACTACCTCATCGACCCAAGCGGTATTGCTTACGAATTTCTCCCATCCAACCCTGTGGAGGGCGCTGAGGCTTCTATATACTATCAGGACGGAAACGGCAGCGAGGTTCTCTGGAACGCCAGCGACTATGACCAGGTAAATCCCCAGATAACCGACTCCGCAGGCTGGTTCGCCTGGGACGTTCCGGAAGGAATGTGGAAGGTGAAGCTCACCGCTGAGGACTTCGCAGACGCAGAATCCGAGTGGCTGCCTGTAATGCCTGTACAGACTGACGTGAACATAAAAATGACCAGCACTAAACCCGGTCAGCTTCTCTCCGCTGAGTACTCCGGCGCAGTTGTTACCGTCACATTCACAAGGCATATGTCAGACTCAACTATCACCCCGGATTCACTCAGCATCGTCACCGCTGACGGCAGCAAAATTACCGGAAATATCACACCTGTAAAGGAGGAGGGCAATGACACTGACTGCTCGATGACATACAGGATAAACGTCGGAAAAGCCGACCTTTCAGGTGCTAAAGCTGTACTTTCTGCGTCCGCTGAGACATACGCCGGTATAGCTTCCGAAGCGAGCGGGATAGAGCTTGTAAAGGGCGCTGCTCCGGAGTATACTCTGGGCGATGTTGACGGCAACGGCGATATCAATTCCAGTGACGCTTCTGCGGCTCTGAGGGCTTATTCAGAGATATCCACAAAGGGCGAATGCAGCCTTACGGAAACTCAGTGGCTTGCGGCAGATGTTGACAAGAACAACGATGTAAATTCACTGGACGCATCAACGATCCTCCGCTACTATTCATACGTTTCCACCAAGGAATACGTTACATTTGAGGAATTCCTCGCCCCTGTCAAATAGGGTTAATGCATAATTATGCGCTCATATATTTCTGATGCGCAAGTCTTACCAAAAAACCGTCCGGCACAGTAAAATGCAGCCGGACGGTTTTCATTATGCATTAATAAAAATTCCTGGCTCAAAAAGAGAACCAGGAATTTTTGTAAGGAGAAGATGTTAAAATGAAAATTGCTTTAGTTACCCACCGTCGGCTCTTCCTTTTCGAGGGGATTGTCCTCGTCAGTCTGATTATTTGCCTCCTGGAGCGTCAGGCTAAGTTCGATATCCTCACCGTCACGGCTTACCGTGAGTGTGATCTCATCGCCTGCCTTGTAGCGGTTCTTGACCTTGTTAAGCTCCTCAGTGGTGGTGACTGTCTCACCGGCAATGCCGATAATGATATCGCCCGGCTTGACGCCTGCCTGCTCTGCGGCACTGTCAGCGGCTACGTCCCTGACGTATACACCCATTGGTATATTCAGGTAGCTGGAGTATGCCTCGGTAACGTCAACGGACGCAATACCTATCTGCGGTCTGCCCTTGACGTAGTTGAAGTTGATAAGGTCGTCGATGATGACCTTTGCTTCATTTATCGGTATCGCAAAACCAAGTCCCTCAACGCTGGCTGAACCATAGCTGGAGGACATCTTTGCGGAGTTGATGCCTATTACCTGACCGCAGCTATTAAGCAGAGGGCCGCCGGAGTTACCGGAGTTTATCGCCGCATCGGTCTGTATAAGTGTCATGTTCTTTTCATTTATTGATATTTCACGGTTCAGGGCGGATACGATACCGCTTGTAACTGTTCCGAAAAGGTCGAATCCAAGCGGATTTCCCACGGCAATAACCAGTTCGCCAACACGCAGGTCGCTGCTGTCACCGAAGGTGGCAGGAGTAAGTCCGCTTTCGTCAATTTTCAGTACCGCAAGATCAGTTTCAACGTCGTAAGCGATGATAGTCGCTTCATGCTTTGATTCATCGCTGAGAAGCACTGAAACGTCGATAGCTTTGCCGCACTTGTATTCGCTGTCATCATATATAACATGGGCATTTGTAACTACATAGCCGTCCTCGCTGAGGATTATTCCTGTACCTGTACCGCTTATCTGCTGAGTACGAGTCTCAGGGGTAAATCCACCCCAGCCCCAGGAAGTATAGCTCTGGTTGTACTCGAAAGTCGAGGCAACGCCTACAACAGAGGGAGTGATCTCGTCAACGATATCCGGCAGATACTTCGCATCAGTCCTTGAAGCTATCTGTATAAGGCTTGGCAGATCATCGCCATGCTGGACAACGTTCTTGCCGACTTCCTCAGCTATCTTAGTCTCAGCCTCATCATTATGTCTGTCAGTATTCTCCCTTGCATCGAACTCCTCAAGCTTAACATCTGTCATGAACTTGTACACCTGGATCGAACCGGCAGAAAGCAGTCCCAGGCAAAGAAGTACGCCAAGAACTTTCAGCCCGGTATGATTGCTGGGCTTTTTAGGCGGCTTGCTGTCCATATCCGAATAATAGGAGGACGAGCCAGAGTCGTAGGAATTGTAATCGTTATCGTAATCTGACATAGGGAAAGACCTCGATTTCTTTCAGCAAAAGTTTTTATATTAATATATTATATATCTTAATGTGATAAGAATATGATAAAGACCTAAAAAAGTTTTCACGGGGTACACTGTAAAACCGAATGAATTTACACCTTGTATATAATTATCTCCTTACCCAAAGCGATGGAGTAAAGACAACATTCCCGGACGGTCTTGCCGGTAATTTTTTCCACGGCAGCTTTATACAGCATAAGCTGCATGGTGTACTTCTCTTTCAGGGCATTGGCGGAGATATTCACGTCAGACTTGTAGTCCACGATAGTTATACCCTCATCCTCCTCGAACATAAGGTCGATGATACCCTTTATCATAGCGTCGGAACGCCTGAGAACGTCGATCTTCTCACCGGATATATCAAGGTCAGAAAGCGCTGCCATGAACTTTCGCTCACGGCTGACTTTTTCCGGCGGAAGCAAACTCATGCGCCGGTACAGGTCACTGGCAAAGAACGCTCTTATCCGGGAAACGTCGATAGAATCCGCCTGCGCCTGGTTCAGGTAGCCCTTCTGCCGCACACGTTCCACCTCTGCTGACGGGTCAGCTTTAGCCTCGTTCATGTTGCAGTACTGGAAGAACGTGTGGATAGCCGTACCACGGTCAGCGCCGGTGAGTTTCCTGCCGCCGGTAATGAAATCGGGCGTGCCAAGCTTCAGGTCGGTGGGAAGTTCCCTGGAAAGCTTGCGGGTTATCTCAGTAACGCTCAGTTTTGCCGGCATTTCGGAGAGAGTCCTGTCATAGGGGGAAGTCATTATCCTATGAAGCTGCTCCACAAGTTCCATATCCGGCTGGCAAACCTTTTCGCTCTCCGGTGCAATTTCCTTTACCGACGCAATATCAGTGAATATCCGCCATGTAAACAGCTTTTCCTCAAAGTCGTGCGCCGGAAGCGGTACGTCCGGGTCAAGTTCGCTCATTATCTCAGCAAAATCTGCGTGAAACATCAGCGCAAGCCACAGCCATGCGGCATAGTTCTTCGCACCGTAGATGATATCTGCGGCGGAACTGTTGCTTATGCAGTACTGTTCAATAAGCCGCTGAGTTTCCTTAACAGCCGTTCCCTGGTAGTCAAGATTTATGAAAAGCTGCTGCTTGGCACGGGTCATTGCGACATACAGAAGCCGCATCTCCTCCTCAACTATCTGCTGGCGGCAGTCGGCGGATAGCAGGTAATGCTGGAAAGTCTTATAGCTGCGGACGTTTTTGTGGTCGTACAGGCGCATACCCATACGTCCCTCTGCTCCGAACATGATATGCTCCGAGGTCATGTTGAAAGATGCCCGTGTTTCACCGATAAATACAAACGGATACTCCAGTCCCTTGGACTTGTGGATAGTTTCCACGATGACATAATCGCCCTCTGCGGCGGCTATCTTGCTCTGGTCGAAGTCACCTACTTCAAGTATGCGGTCAATGTACCGGATAAATCCGCCAAGACTGCTGCCGCCGTCAAAGGAAGCGGAAGTTTCGTAGCTGACGGCGTGGTGGATCATTGCCCGGAGGTTGGCACGCTTTTTCTCGCCGTCCTTCATCTGCTGCATAACGGCGATAAAGTCGGTGGTGTCGTAGATAGAGGTGATAAGCTGGCTGACGGTCATAGTTATGGAACTGAGCCGGAACTGCTCAAGGGTATCAAGGAAACTGCGGCATCTGCTGGCAAGGTCAAGGTTAGCGAAGCCGTCAAGCTTTCCCTCCGCCGCATCAGTCATCAGCGAGAAGTACTTCCGGTGAAGCCCGAAAGAACGCAGGTAGGAGATATCGTCAACGGTGAACATGAACATGGGCGAGGTCAGGACTGCCGCCATCGGAATGTCAAGAAGCGGATTGCTTATGACCCTGAGCAGGTCGAGAAGTATGGCTATCTCAGTGGCTTTCAGGTACCCTTTTTCCTCAGTACCACGAGAGGATATTCCCCGGCGTTCAAGAGCGCTGACGAACTTTGCCGCATTTTTGTTCTTGCGCACAAGTATCGCAAAATCCGAGGGCTTGCAGGGGCGCACCTTTCCGTCAGTAAGCGTAACAAGCGTGCCGGAATCCAGCATTGCGGAAATTATCTCCGCCGTGTACTCCGCCTCCTTGTCAAGGTCAGCATCAGAGGTGTCCTCATAAGTCTCGTCAGGGGTGTCAGTTTTGTCAGCATCGGCAAAAATGTTGAAAGTTGTGCGGCGTGATGTATCGGGTTCGCCGTAGTAGGAAGCGCCGAATTTCAGCCGCTCGTTCTCGTCGTAAATGTCACCCATAATAAGTGAGAAGAAGTAGTTCACAAAGGCAATTACTTCCTGAGAACTGCGGAAATTCTGGTTCAGGAATATCTTCCGGTTAGGTGACTTTTCCTCCTCAGAGTAGGGAACAGATACCGCCAGAGTTCTCCGGAAGTTTTCGGGATTTGCAAGGCGGAATCCGTAGATAGACTGCTTCACATCACCCACAAGAAATGCGTTGTCGCCGTACATGGGAGCGCCGCTTGGGTCGTGGCGGAAGTTCCGGGAGATAAGCTTGAAGATAAGGTCTTGCTTGTTGTTTGAGTCCTGGTACTCGTCTATCATGATTATGTCGAACTGCTCCGATATCCGCTTTGCAGTCTCCGAGGGAACTATCCTGCCCTCACTGTCGAAGCTGATAAGCAGGTCGAGGACAAGCCGTTCGCCATCGTCGAAGCTGATAGCGTTGCGCTCGCACTTATGCTGCCAGAGAATATCCTGATACCGCCGTACAGCGTCAATAAGAAGCAGCGCCACGTCAGCAGTTTCAGCAAAGTTATCACCGGCGGAGGATATAAGGGAAACAAGTTCCCTGACCTCCTTTTTTACACCGTCACGCTTTTTGGTGAACAGGTTCTTGTACGCCTCGGAGGACTTCACGTTCTTTTTGATAGCCGGAAGTCTGCCGAATATCTCACGGCTGAGAATGTCCACGCCAGGAAATTCTCCCCGTGCAAGTGCAGCGGAAATGTCCGAAACTGCTTCGTACTCCTTAGCAGCCGATTCCAGGAATTTTCCGCATACCGGTTCATTAGTTCCCTCCTCGAAAATAAGCGGGATAACGGCGGTATAGTCGTCGATCTTCGCAAGGAGCGAGTTAAGCTTGCGCCTGCACACGCTTAAAAGATCTGTGAAGTAGACCGATTTTTCAAAGGGCTTCTGGTACTCCTGCGCCGCCTTGTCAAGCCACATACTCCGCACCGCTTCCGAGGAAAGAAAGCTGTCCATAAGCCGTATTGCCCCGGTGAGACTGCTCTCGCCGTTTATGCAAAGCTTGTCGTACAGCCGGGAAATGTCCTCATAGCGGTTATCGTTGTACCACTGGAGAAGTTCGTCCATTGCCTGCTGACGCAATGTCAGGTCGTCAGTGCCGTCAAGTGGCGTGAATGAAGCGGTAATGCCCTGGTCGGTGATATTGTCCCTGAGAAGGTCGAAGCAGAAGGCGTTTATAGTGCATATCCTTGCGCTTTGAAGAAGTGTCTGCTGGCGGAGAAGATGCTGGTCGGAGGGGTCGAGGGCGATGCGTTCACGGAGTTTCACGTCAAGGCGCTTTTTCATCTCTGCCGCCGCCGCACGGGTAAAGGTAACTATCGCTATCCTGTCTGCCCGGACACCGGAGCTTTCGTCTGCAAGAAGCTGGGAAAGGCGCTCGGTCAGAACGGCAGTTTTTCCGCTGCCTGCTGCGGCGGACACGATAACGGAGCAGTTCCTTGCGTCGATAGCTTCCTGCTGCTGTTTAGTCCAGTTCATCTGAATTATCCTCCTTTTTATCGTGTTTGTCATCAAGCAGACTGCGGATATATTCCTCTGCTTCCGGGTCGCCGTGACGATCGTTTGTGTCGCCTGTAACAGCGCATATATCCCCGTAGTCACAGAAGTTGCAGGGCTTCATTCCTGCCCCGGCAAAGGGTGCAGCCGGCACTTCCCCTCGCATCAGGGTAAGCGCCATATTTCGCAGTTTATCGTAGGTGAACTCACGCAGACTGTTCAGTGAAGCGCCGGAGATGCTGTGATCCTGCCTTGCGGCGTACTCACCGGAGCGGTTCTTCTTAACAGGCACGAACTTTCCCTCCACACCATGCTCCATAGCCTCAGCGACCTCGTCCCTGCCCAGTACCAGACCGCTGGCGGTAAGGTTCTGGCGGATAGCGCTCTCATTAGGCTCGTTTATGTGGGTACTCTCTTCCTCCACCTTCTTTATAAGGAACGGGGAGTAGAGCGTTCCAGCCGGCGTGAACTTTGAGAAACTTCCACCTTCGTCGGTGACGGCGAAAAGGTACAGCAGCATTTGCAGGTTCAGACCGTTGGCGATATACACCGGGGAAAGTTCCTTGCGGCTGCTCTTGTAGTCCATTATCCGGACGTACCTCTCCCCTCCTGTGCCACAAACGTCCACACGGTCAATTACTCCGCCGAATGTCAGCTTTCTGCCAGGTGCAAAGCGGAGAGTCAGCGGACGGCGGCGGTTGATATTCAGCTCAAAGGCGGTGGGAACGAAATCCGATGCCATGAGGGAGTGCTGAACAAAGACTATCGCAGTAGTCAGCCGCTCGGTAAGCTTGTCGAAAAGCAGGCGGAAACGGGCAGTTTTTCCGAAATCTCCTGCCATTTCCGTATCACGGTGATGCTCCGCAATGGAGCGTATCTCCGCCTGTATCTGCTCGGCAGTAAGGGCGATGAAGTCTGACTTGGTACGGTGGCTGATTATCTGCTCCATGCACTCATGGGCGATAGTTCCGGAAACGGAAGCGTCCAGGTCAACCTTCTCCTGCTTGTAAAGTCTCAGAAATGCCTTGCAGAAGTGCATGAACGGGCATTTATAGAAGTCCTCCACGGCTGATGCAGAAAGGCGCAGGTCGTCGAAACGGCGGAGTTTCTGCATTATCTCCGGGGCAACTGTGAATTTCTTGGAAAGTATGCTCCTGCTGAGGATACTTTCAATTCTGCCGCTGTATTCCGGCATTTCCGAGAGGATAAGTTCAATGGACGCAATGTCGCTGCTGCGGTCGCTCCGGCTGAGCATATAGTGGTAGAACGCCGCATGAGGAGTTACCGCATAGAATCCGGGGGAAAGATGATCCTCGGTGATTATCCGCAGTTTTGCGCCGAATATGCTGCGAAGCTGGTCAACCGGCTGCGCCCGGTACTTCTCCTGACCGCTGGTATCCGAAAGCGGATAGCTGACGAAAAGCCGGTGAGATGCTGAGGACATAGCCTTGTATACGATAAGCCGCTCGGAGGCGATAAGTTCCGAAAGAGGGCGTGAGATACGGGTCTTGTGCTGGGTGAGTACCTGCTTATCCGCCTCGGAGAACAGTCCGTGCAGGCTTACCTGATTTGGAAAATCGCCGTCGCAAGCGCCCATTACGAATACCACTTTCGGTGAACTCAGTCTTGCGGTGCGGGCAGAAGCGGCGGTCACGGAGTCAAGGGTCTGAGGAGGAACGGAGTAGGTAGTCCGGGCTATCATGGAACGTGCAAGCCGTGAAAAACTGTGGATATCCGTTTCCCGGTCAGCCAGGGTGGAAGCTATACTGTCGAGTATCTGCATAAGGCAAGTCCACAGGCGCTTCTGCTCAGCGGCTTCAAAGTCACGGTCACGCTGTATCAGGGCATACATAAGCCGCCCGATGCTTTTTTCAGCGCCGGACTTGTCGATATACCCATAAATCAGCTTACATATCTCCACTGCCGGCATGGGCTTGCTGACCTTGCGGCGGAGGGCCTTTAAGGGGCGGATAATGTCCGAGCGGAGCTTTTCAAGGCGCTCCAGGTCGTCATCAGCGGCGATGAAATGCTCCCCCCACATCTTGCCCTCGATGCCCCACTTGTAGCAGTAATTCTCCAAAAGCGAGCAGTCCTCAAGTGGGATCTCAAGTATTCCGCACTTTATAAGCCGGAGGATATGCTCTGTCCGGAAGTTCTTTGCGGTGAGAATGTCAAGCAGGCAGGTGAAAAACGACATCAGCGGCGTATGTGAAACGGTCTTTTCGCTGCTGAGGAAAAATGGTATATCGTACCTGCGGAAAGCAGCGGAGAGTATCTCACCGTATTGGGGCATAGTGTTGGAAAGTACCGCAATATCGCTGTATTTCAGGTCATCGCTCTCGCTTATCAGCCTGCGGATAGCAGCGCAGACGTACTCGCACTCAGAGTACATATCCTTCGCCTCGAAAACGCTGACATTCCGTGGTTCTGGGGCATTTTCCGGGTCGTAGGAGATATTGCGCATTATCTGCTCGCTGACTGCCGCAAGGTCTGGCGACTGGAATCTGTAAGTGCCGGTACAGGGCGTAACATCGAACTTTATTCCAAGGTCAGCGGCTATTTGTTTCAGTTCAAGGCAGGTGTCGTTAACAGTCTCAAAGAGGGTGAATTTTCCGGCGCCTATGTTATCCGTCCTGAAAGCGGCAGAAACGGTATCAGCCTGGGAAAGAATGACCCGGAGCATATCTATCTGGTCGCCGGTGAAACTCTCAAACTCGTCAAGGAAAACGTCGCAGTCCTTGAAATAGCGATGTTTCCCGGCAGTATCCGCCGCAAGCCGGACGTTATCCAGAGCGTCCTTGAAGCCGTATTCCTCCATGAACCTGTCGTATTCCATATATATCTCCACGATGTCCCCGACTTTCTCTGCAAGGCGGGTATCAGTCACGGGAAGCTTGCGGAGTTTATCGGTGGTGATGCCGGAGCGCTTCATATCCGTGATAAGCTGCATTACCTGTTCAGCGAAGCCCTTTTTCTCGCACTGTCTGCCGAAGAAGCTGAGCAGACCCTTAGCGGAATCTATCGCCTGAAAGCTGAGTATCATTCTGGCGAATTCGTCGGCATACTCGCCGGTTCTGCTGTCCTCACCGAACTGCTGGAACAGCGCTCTTGAAAGGCTGGTGAAGCTGTGGGACTCGATGCTGTTAAAGAGTGATGCGCCAAGGAATTTATATAGTGACCTATCGAATTCATAGGAATACTGTTCGGGTACGATGATAATGACTTTCCTGCCGTCCTCCACGCTTTTGCGGATTTTCCGGAACAGGAGGGTAGTTTTTCCAGAGCCGGAAGAACCGGTTATCAATTCAAGCATAATCGCCCTCCTTAAAATATACTACCTTAATTTTACTACAACCCAATGTTTCATGTCAAGGACATTGGGGATAATAATCAGGGCAGCAGCATTTACTTTTTCAAGCTGAGCCAGCTTGACCGCCCCCACGTTGTCGCTCGC
>CAMOEP010000055.1 GCA_946612185.1 uncultured Ruminococcus sp. | reverse complement strand
TCCTCCTGATCGTGGTCACGCAGGCGGAGGTTCTCCTCCTTCAGACCGATAGACAGAAGGAAGTTCTTGCAGTAGCTTCTCCAGTAGTCGAACCACTCAAGGTCAGTACCGGGCTTGCAGAAGAACTCAAGCTCCATCTGCTCGAACTCACGGACACGGAAGATGAAGTTACCGGGAGTGATCTCATTACGGAAGGACTTACCTACCTGAGCAACACCGAAAGGAACTTTCTTTCTTGTAGTTCTCTGGATATTAGCGAAGTTTACGAAGATACCCTGTGCAGTCTCAGGACGCAGGTACAGTTCACTCTTGGAGTCCTCGGTAACGCCCTGGAAGGTCTTGAACATAAGGTTGAACTGGCGGATATCAGTGAAGTTCTGCTTGCCGCAGTTAGGGCATACAATGTTATGCTCTCTGATGTAGTCCATCATCTGCTCATTGCTCCAGCCGGCAACGTTAGTACCGTCGAAGTCCTCGATGAGGTTATCAGCACGGTGACGTGTCTTACATTCCTTACAGTCCATGAGGGGGTCAGAGAAGCCGCCGATATGACCGGAAGCCACCCATGTCTGAGGGTTCATAAGGATAGCGGAGTCAAGACCAACGTTGTACTTGTTCTCCTGAACGAACTTTCTCATCCATGCTCTCTTGATATTGTTTTTCAGCTCCACACCCAGAGGGCCGTAGTCCCAGGTATTAGCCAGACCGCCGTAGATCTCGGAGCCGGGGTAAACGAAGCCCTTTGACTTACAGAGATCAACGATCTTATCCATAACTTTTTCATTGTTTTTCAGCATAATAAAACCTCTTTCAGAATAGTATTATCTCTATTATTTTACTCCATTGTTGCATAATTGTCAAGCTATTTTAAATGCATAATTATTGTGCGCCGGAAATTTACTGCTAAATGCCTATGCGGACAGGTTCTAAAAAAGAAACCGCCCAGGGAAATTCCCCGGACGGTCTTGCCAATATACATTATAAAACTGATCGTCAGCCTAAGCCGAGTGCCTTTTTCAGCCAGATATCAGCAATGTCAAGTGCCTCGTAAAGTCCGCAGTCGAAGGTATGGTTCTTGACGAAAGCTTTCCTGGGGTCTGTTTCAACAGTGTCCATCTGCACTATCTTTACCTTGGTGGTAACGTCCATTCCCCCCACCTTTTTGGTGCCAAGTATCTGTATCAGTATTACATATGGGTCAGACATAAAGCCATAGTATATCTGCTTGCCGCTTCTTACAAGCGGGTATCCCTTATAGGTCTGAAATTTTTCGATCATAACTTATCCTCCTTTGTTGCATTACGGTTTATGGTGTTTTCTTATTTCCAGGTCTTTACGAAGTCTTCCTCTGAATCAAAGAGTCCGGCATTTCTGATAAGTGTTTCTACATATGATTTTGAGATGAAGAATTTGCTTTCGCCGTCGATAACTACAAGCGCCTTCATAGCAGAGTACTCATAGAACTCTATCTTGCGTGTTCTGCCTTCATACTTCTCGGTATAGTCTATCGCAGCCATCGGTTCACCATCAGGTATTTCCTCGCCAAGTGCGAACTCCTCAGCATCAGCACCGATAAGGAAGCTGTAGAACTGGCGGTATCTCTCGCTGTCGTACTCCTTGCCGTCAAGCAGTACATCGAAATCCTCTGCGGCAAGTGATTCCTTGTCCTTGCTTTCCTCTTTCTGCATTATCTTGAATGAACGGGTATTTCCGTCAGTGGTGAAAGACAGTGCAGTAACGTTCCATACATAGTCTCCGATGAATATCTTTGAAGCGATATCAACAGGAAGTACGCTTACCCACTTTGCCTTGTCTGCGGAGATGATGAAGATAACATTTCCGCCCTCCAGCATACCATAACAGCACTTGCCGTACTGGGTATCAGTGAAAGGTTCACTCAGAAGCAGGTCATAGGTATTTCCGTCATTGCACTCCATTTCCACCTTGCAGAACGGTTCTTTCAGTCCTGCCTCAGCGATATCGGATTCCTTGCAGAATACGCTGAATACGTCCTCGGCGGTGAGTCCGAACATACCTGTAGTGATATCAGTGGAGCGCTCAACTGAGATATAAGCCTCTGTAGGCGATGTGAGGATATGTGAAGCGGAAGTACCGCCGGTATAATTCTCATCATCGCTCTTTTTGTCGTACTCTATAACGATATCGTAGTCAATATCCTCACGCTGTATAGTCAGCTTGTTGACGATAGGCATATCCTCATCGTCTGGCTTTTTGAGGACGGTCTTTTCCACAAAATCATTAATGGTCATGCTGTAGTTTGCCAGTGCAGAGTTTCTTACTGTGTATACCGTATTATCAGCGTCGGTCATAACATAGGTAGCATCGCCGCCGGGAGTCTGGTTTCCGATATACATTATGCACTCCGTACCTGTTTCATAGGTGACATCAACAGTTACCAGAGGGTCTGCCAGACCGAACTTTTCAAGGTTCTGGCAGTTCTCCTCGACTACGGATTCTGTAGTAAGACCGTTGGCATTGTTGGCAAGAGTACCGATAACGGTATCACGCATAACCACGTCCTGATAACCGTCGAGGGTATAGGTAGCGGCAGAGTCCTCGGTCTTAGGTGTTTTCTGTACAACATGAAATTCATCTGTCTGGTTCTTTACGTCAACAGTCTTGATAACGCCTTCCAGCGACTCGCCTGTCTCCGGGTCAGTACCGGTGACCTGGCTGTCGTAGATAATGATGCGGTTCTGCTGCTCGGTAGCAGCTTCAGTAGTTTCAGTGGTGTCACCGTCATTTGCGTTCTCCGGCTCAGTCAGCCGAAGGGCAGCATATCCGCCGCCCATGACCGCCAGCAAAATGCTGAGTCCGATAATGCCCTTTACTCCGTTACTCATTTATTACGTCTCCTTAACAGTACGATAGTACCGATCACAGCCACGATAATGGGTATTGCAAATATAACTGTGATCCTGATAACGTTCATCTCATTCTGAGTAGGAGCTATAGAAGTCTGCTGGAGCGCCTTCTCAGGGATAACAACGCCTGCTTCCTTGCCGGTAACGCTTGCGAGTATATTGGTAAGGACGTTTGCATCGTTGTAGGTGTTTGTGTTTGTGAGGACAGCGTTATCCAGCATGAATGAGCTTCCCAGAACAAGAAGCTTACTGCTGTACACGTCGAAGCCCTCTGCTGTTTCCTTTCTGGAGATAACTGCTACATTGCGTGCGCCCTTGTCGCCGGAGAGGTCATTCTCCTCTGTCAGTGAAGCAAGGTAGGAAGTATCAGAGGAAGTGAGTATAGCGGTTGATACTGTCTCGTTATTCTTTGAAAGGATATTTATTGCTCTTGCGCCGGGAGCAACGATATTCAGGGCAGGATTTGTAAGAGTGCCCACAGTCTCGGTGTCCGCAACGCTTACGATAGGAGCATAGTCCACAACGCCCAGGGCGCTGATAGGAGTCTGCATCATATTCTCGTCCAGGATAGCCTTATCATCGACCTCGATATTCCAGTCAGCCAGGAACTCTGTAAGATTAGGCAGGTTAGTAGCATACAGATTGGGGATATATACCATATGTCTGTCGTACTTTCCGCCGTTGTACATAAAGTCGCCCATTTTGTCGATGATGTCAACGCTGAAGTCAACGTTCGGTACTGCGATAACTACCATATCGTAGTCATCAGGGCTGAGTTCGTCAGTTGCCAGGTCTATCTGGGAAACCATGTAGCCGTTCTTATCCAGGAAGGATATGAATGACTCAACGATCTTAGTGTAGTTAGTCTCATAAAGTGAAGCGCCGTTCATTGTAGTAGCAACAGCAACATTCACAGGATTTGCGTCAGCAACAGCCATGATAGCGGAAGTAAGAGTACTCTCGCCCACGAAAGTCATCTGGATATTGGTCTGAGTGCTTGAAGATGAAGGAGTTATCATCTGGTAGACCTCTTCCTTGCTGATGACCTTTACTCTCTCGCCGGCAGCAACGATTATGCTTCCCTCAGCGATCTCACCGCTGTAGTACTGATTGTATTTAGCGATAACGTCAGGGTCTTTTGTGATATCAACGTACTTTACATTGATGCTTCCCTTGCCGGATTCAGCGTAGATGCTGTACTTCTCAAGTATCTCAGGGATAATATCATAAGGCATATCCACAACGACACCGTAGTACTGCATATACATATCTCTGAAATAGCTGGAGTAGTAGTCAAAAGTATCCTTGGGGGTAGTAACTACCACGTCGATATCCTTATCAAGTGCCTTTACAGCCTCGATAGTATCTTCAGTAAGCTCGAAACGCTTATCGGGAGTAAGGTCTATCTTTACAGGATAGCGCTTCATTAGGAGACTGCACATAAGGTTGAATACGATAACGATAGCTATTACAAGTATCATCACCGCTGCGCTCATAGAGCCGTACTTCAGCTTTCTGCCACGGGGTTTCTTTTCCTTGACAGCAGCAGGTGTTTCCTCAGCAGCATTTACCTCTGCTGCGGAAGAAGAAGTTTCCTCCTGCTGAGTGGCTGATGAAGTTTCTTTTTCTTTTTTACTCATCTGAAATATACCTTCCTTTCCCTATTAACCCCAACGGCGCTTGTCAAGAACTCTTACTGTGAAGAAGTTGAACAGGAACGCTGTACTGAGGAAGAATACGATACTGGAGAGGTTGAACACTCCCTGAGTAAACTCAACGTATCTTGAATAGAATGATACAGAAGCCATGAGTTTCTTTATTATCTCGCTGCTTACGTTATTTGCGAATGAGTCAAAGAGGTAAAGCACGAAAAGTGCAAGCATACTTGCGATAGCTGATGCCATCTGGTTCTCTGTAAGTGAGGATACAAAAAGTCCTACTGCGATAAATGCAGCTCCCAGGAAAAGCATAGCAAAGTAGTTGCCCAGGAGAGTTGACCATATTACATTTCCCAGATACGCAAGTATAATGGAGTATACAAATACGATACTCTCAGCGATAACGAAAAGAGTAAGTGCAGCGAAGTACTTTCCGAGTACTATCGACCACAGACCCACCGGCGCAGTCAGAAGACCCTGGTCGGTACGGTTTTTCTTCTCCTCACTCAGAAGTCTCATGGTGAGGATAGGAATAAGAAAGAGTACGATTATGAACATCGAACCGAACATTGATGACGTTTCAGTAGTACCTGCGCCCACAACGCCGTTGAAGAAGAATATGCCGGAGAGCAGGAAGAATACTGTAAGGAATACATACGCAACGCCTGATATGAAGAAGGCGTTCATCTCTCTTCTGTAAATAGCTCCCATTATTTATCACCTCCGTTGTTATCGCTTGCATCATCTGCATTTGCCACAAGTTCTCCGTCCTTGACGGAAAGCTCGATCTTGGGAGCAGGCTTTTCAACGATGTCAGCCTTGTCTCTGCCGGGGACGATATCGCCCATAGTAATCTTGAGGAAGATGTCCTCAAGGGTCAGGTTAGAAAGCTGGAGCATAAGGATATTCCAGCCCTTCTCACGGCAGAGGTTATTGACAGCACGGCGGATATCCACGTTCTCATGAGCCTCAACGTCGTAGTCATAGATACCACGCTCACGCTCCATATCAGCACGGACATACTTCACGCCCTCTATCTTTTTCAGTGCATCAACGATCTCCTGCTTATCATTTGCGGTATGGGTAGTACCCTCGATGCGCAGGGTCATCTTATGCTCATTGGTGATATTCTTTGCGATCTCATCAGCAGTACCGTCAGCTGCAACAACGCCCTTGTTGATAATGATGATCTTGTCGCATACAGCCTGTATCTCAGGCAGGATATGTGAGGAAAGGATAACGGTATGATTCTTTCCCAGCTTCTTGATGAGAGTCCTTATCTCGATGATCTGATTCGGGTCAAGACCTACTGTAGGCTCATCGAGGATAAGTACAGGGGGATTATTGATAAGTGCCTGAGCAAGACCTACTCTCTGCTTATAACCCTTTGAGAGATTGCGGATGATTCTTCCCCTTACAGCGCTTATCTTGCACAGGTCGCATACCTCTTTAAGGTGCGCTTTTCTGGGAAGCTTACATTTTTTCAGGTCATACATGAAGCCCAGGTATGAGTCAACTGTCATATCAGCATACAGCGGAGGTATCTCAGGAAGATATCCTATATAGGACTTAGCCTTCTTAGGGTCTTCCAGAATGTCAACGCCGTTTATGAGTATCTGTCCGGAAGTAGATGAGATATACCCCGTAAGCATATTCATAGTGGTTGACTTACCAGCACCGTTAGGGCCAAGAAAGCCAAGGATCTCGCCTTTCTCGACCTTGAAGCTGATATTGTTCACGGCTTGTTTATCGCCGTATCGTTTGGTAAGGTTTTTAACCTCGATCATTTAAAGGTTTCCTCCTTTTTCCGGAGGTCAGAGCAAGAGTTCTTGCAGTAACTTCCAAAAGTCTTGAAAATATATTAACTCTTTAATGTGAAAATGCAGTGAAAGCCGCACGAAAATTGCCTTTAGGCAACACCGCACAGAGATTGTGGTGCAGATGCGCAGTCAGATTTTTCGGCAGATTGTGCAGAAATTCCGCAGGCATACTGACGTATGTCAAGGAATTTGTGTGCAAGATGCCGGAAAATATGCAAGCAGATGTGCCGCAAAGCCGTCAGGCGGTCTTTGTGCGGTGTTGCCTTCATGTCCGGTGAGTATCTGCCGCCTTAGCTGCCGCTAAATCCTTCTGAAGCTGCGCTTTAAGGCTGTCGATACCGTCGAACTTCATTTCGGGTCTTACGAACTTTTCCAGGAAAACGGTACATATCTTACCGTATACATCAGCATTTCCGCTATAGAAATGAGTCTCGGAAAGCGGCAGCCGTTCGCCCTGGATAGTGGGTTTTACGCCGATATCCGTAAGAGCGCTGTAGCTGTTGCCACAGACCATTGCCGCTGAGCGGTAAACACCGTATGCCGGTACAAGCTGACCGGGGGCGAAGTTCTGGTTAGCGGTGGGGAATCCGATGGTATTGCCGATATGGTTTCCGTGGACTATCTCGCCGTAAACCGCATAGGGCGACAAAAGAAGTCCGGCTGCCTTTTCAGCGCCGCCCTTTTTCAGCAGCGCTCTTATGGCAGTAGACGACACCTTTTCCCCGGCGCAGATAACATCGTCTGCGACAGTTACGCTAAAGCCCATATCATTTCCCAGCGCCAGAAGCTCGTTTATACCGCAGGCAGCGCCCTTTCCGAAGCGGAAGTCTCTGCCGCAGACAACGTGTCCGGCGTTCATTCTTTTAATAAGGATATTCTCTGCAAATTCCCTGCCGGTCATATCCTTTATGTCTCTGAAATCAGCGCTGACAATGTTATCAACGCCCATTTTCCTTATGAGTACTTCCTTGTACTCCTCGGTATATATGTACTCCAGCGTATTTCCCTGCTTAACGCCCACTGTAGCCGGGTCGAAGGTGAATACTGCCGGGGTAAGGAAGCGCTGAACCGCATCATTTACAGCAGTCTCGATAACTGCCCTGTGACCTCTGTGAACTCCGTCGAAAAGTCCGAGTGCCACTGATGTTTTATTGTTTTCCATAGTGTCACCTCAGATTCTTTCCCACACGCAGAACGCCGTTTTCACGATCAGCCAGCGCCGTTCCCAGGAATTCACCGTCAAAGCCGTATACCCTGTAGGTATCAGCATCGGGAAGGATATTGTACACTCTTTCCAGGTCAAGCTTTACGCCGTTTGAGTACATTCTTGTCTGCACCTGTCCCAGTTTCAGCTCAGGCAGGCTTATAAATGCTTTCTCTACGGGCATGATCAGTTCATTCAGCCTGTCCTCGTCAGCAGCAACCTGTATCTCATCGAAGGTATAGCAATCGCTGAGAGTGAACCCTGTTGAGGAAGTCCTCACAAGGCTGGTCATGATGCCGCCGCAGCCGAGTTTTTCACCGATATCGCTGATAATTGTGCGGATATAAGTTCCCTTGCCGCACCCGATAGTCAGAACACCCTCACGGCACTCCGGCTGGTAGCTTTCAAGGTGCAGGCTGAAAACCTCTATCTCACGGGATTTTCGCTCCACCTCAATGCCTTTTCTGGCAAGGTCATAAAGTCTCTGACCGTCTACCTGAACAGCGGAATACATAGGCGGCTTCTGCTGTATCTTACCGGTAAACTCCGGCAAAACAGAGAGTATATCGCTCTCGCTGACCGCCATATCGCTGCACTCGCTCACCTCGCCGGTAACGTCCTGGGTATCGGAAGTGAACCCCAGACGGAATCCGGCACGGTAGCTTTTTGTATTATCCGGCATAATGTCCACCGCTTTAGTAGCGCCCTCGACGAATACCGGAAGTACGCCTGTAGCCATAGGGTCAAGCGTACCGCCGTGACCGAGCCGCCGGGTATGGAGTATGCCACGGAGTTTAGCCACAACGTCGAAGGAAGTAAAGCCGGCAGGCTTATTCACACAAAGTATGCCGTTCATTCGTCAAGCGCCTTTCTTACAGCTTCTACCAGGTACTCCTTTATCTCGGAGATATCGCCGGAAGCTGAACAGCCGGCAGCCCTTGCATGACCGCCGCCGCCGAGGGTCTGGCATATCTTAGATACATTCACCTTTTCAGCGGAACGGAATGAGCATTTGAACACGCCGTCCTCACGCTCACGCATAAGGATACCGACTTCTGTACCCTCAAGCTGTATAGTCTTGGGAGCAAAGCCTTCCAGTTCCTCCATAGCAACGCCCAGTTCCTTCATTTTCTCCTGAGTGATACATATGATGACTACCCGTCCGTCCAGATACTCCTCCATAAGGTCGGTAAGCTGAGCGTCCAGCTTCATTCTGCCACGGGACTTAACGTCGAACATATTCCTGTTTATCTTAGCGAAATTGATGTCATAAGTGCGCTTCATCTCAGCGGCTATCTCATGGGCACGGGGAGTAGTACACTCAAACTTGAAGCAGCCTGAATCTGTAGCGATGCCTGTATAAAGGCACATAGCACAGTGGCGGCTGATATTCACACCCATATATTTCGCCAGGTCATAGATGACCTCGCAGGCAGCAGTAGCATCTGCACGCAGGAGAGTCCTCTCAGCATAGTTCTTATTGGATTCATGGTGGTCGATACAAAGCTGTACTTTATCGCCGTATATCTTCTCATAGTCACCCATAAGCTGAGTATCAGCGATATCAACAGCGATAATTGTCTTAGGCTCGAAGTCCTCGTCGGTTATGCCGTCGGTAAGGAACGCATACCTCTTAGGGATAATGTCATGGCAGATCACTCTGCTTCTTATACCCAGTTCAGCGAGTATATCCCTCAGACCGTAGCCTGCTCCGATGCAGTCGCCGTCGGGAGAGCGGTGAGTGATGATAACAGCGTCCTCAGCTGATCTGAGGAACTTGGCAGCTTCATAGAGATCAACTAACATATCGCTTACCTCCTGTATTTACTTGTCTCCGAGAAGGTCATTCAGTCTCTTGCTGATCTGAGCGCTTCTCTCAATGGAATTATCTGCGATGAACCGCAGTTGTGGTGACTTTCTCAATTTAAGGCGGTGAAAGAGTTCACGTCTTATGAATCCCTCAGCACTTGTAAGTCCCTCCACTGACTGCACGGTCTTTTCCATACCCGAAAGGGAGGAAACGTAGATCTTGCAGTCGGACATATCACCTGAAAGGTCAGCCCTTACTATAGTGAGCAGAGGGTCAATGCGGGGGTCTTTGAGTTCTCTGAGAATTGCGGTCATCTCACGTTTTATATCCTCAGCCGTGCGGCTGTTTTTAAAATTCGGCATATAAACTCCTTTATATTCATGCTCCGGCAGAACTTTATCCCCGGAGCGTCAGGATCAGTCTTCTCTGTATTCCTCTATTGTATAAGCCTCGAAAACGTCGCCTTCCTTGACATCGCTGTACTTCTCAAGGCTGATACCGCACTCGTAACCCTCGGCTACTTCACTTGCATCGTCCTTGAAACGCTTCAGACCAGCGATCTGGTCGTCAGCGATGATGATACCGTCACGGACAACTCTTATCTGAGCGCCTCTTGTGATCTTACCGCTTACTACACGGCATCCGGCAACCATACCAACGTTGGAGATCTTGTATACCTGACGAACCTCAGCACGTCCCAGGTCTACCTCACGGGTCTTGGGAGCGAGCATACCCTTCATAGCGGTAGTTATCTCCTCGATAGCGTCGTATATGATACGGTACAGGCGGATATCAACGCCGTCACGCTTTGCGTTCTCCTCAGCAACAGGGTCAGGACGAACGTTGAAGCCTACGATGATAGCGTTGGAAGCGCTTGCCAGCATAACGTCGCTCTCCTTTACAGCACCAACTGCGCCGTGGATAACTCTTACTCTTACCTCATCATTGGAGAGCTTTTCAAGTGACTGCTTAACAGCCTCAACAGAACCCTGAACGTCAGCCTTTACGATGATAGGCAGTTCCTTGATCTCGCCCTCAGCGATCTGGCTGAACAGGTTGTCGAGAGTAACCTTGCGGTAAGCGTTGAACTGCTCCTGCTTCTGCTCATGCTTTCTCTGCTCTACCAGTTCACGGGCA
>CAMOEP010000054.1 GCA_946612185.1 uncultured Ruminococcus sp. | reverse complement strand
CACGGAAGTAGTCTGCAAACTCATCTTTCAGACCCTTTCCGGCAGGTGCAGCCTTTGCGGACTGTGCCTTCTTAGTGGTAATGAGCAGATTGTCGATAGTGAAGTCCTCGGTTGAGTCAGAAGTAATTGTCAGGTTGTATTCATAGGTATGCTTAGGAGCTTTATAGTTAGCGGAAAGTTCAGTCCACTGACCTGCGGGAACGTTCTTCTCGTCAAGTACTACAGTGGTTTCCTCGCCTGTATTCTCGTCGATGTAGAGAAGTGTCATTTTGAAAGCCTGTGCGCTTTCGCTGTAAACCTTGACACTGTAGTTGTAGTCTACGCCGCCTTCCAGGTAAAGACCCTTAGATGATGACAGACCGTCCTCACCGGAAGTTCTGCCTGTGATCTTCATACCCCGTGAGCCATTCTCGCCTATACCGGGTATTACTTCAAAATCGGTTGCGTCTGTGTTGTTATACCAGCCGTCATAAGTTGTTTCAAATGTGTTGCTTACGATCTCTGCTGCATAAGTTTTTTCTGTCATTGCAGGAACGTAAGAAATAATACTTGATGTACATAATGCTGCGGTCAGTGCAGCGTACACTTTTTTTATTTTCATTAATATAACCTCCTTCTGATCATCTGTGATTCCCATTGATATTATTATAGCCTGTTCACAGTTTGTTTACAACCCACAAATTACAGATTTGGTGGACAAAATGAAGAAGATATGTTATAATTAAACAAAAGATATTTTTACGAGGTGATAAAATATGGATCGCCGCCCTTTAATAGGTATAATTACAGCCCGTGCTTCCGGGGAAGAACAGCACCAGATACTCATGGGAATTCTGACCAAAGCTGAGAAACTGGGCATGGAAACTGTGATCTTTTCCAATATTTATAATTTTAACGAATACCACGCCGACGTTCAGGTGGAAAATAAAATATATGAACTTATTTGCTCAGAACGTCTTGACGGTCTTATTCTGACGGCTGAGTCCGTCCTGAACCCTGAGCTTCAGCAGTACATTTATAAAATGTTCCGTGATCTTGATATCCCGGTCATTGTTACCGGTGCGGAGATAGAGGGGTATGAGTGCATAAACAACGACGTGAAGCAGGATTTCCGTGATATTGCTCACCACCTCACCGACGTTCACGGCTTTACTGATATCGACATACTCACCGGTTTTCTTGGCAACGAAACTTCCGACCTGCGTGCTGACGGTGTTCTGGAAGTGCTGAACGAAAAGGGTATCCCCACTGAAAGAAGCAAGGTCATTTATGGCGATTTCTGGCTTCATTCCGGCGAAAATCTGGCTCAGCAATACATAAGCGGCAGACGCAAAATGCCCCAGGCAGTTGTCTGCGCAAATGACTATATGGCTTATGGTCTGCTGGATACCTTCTTTAAAGCAGATATCGACCTGCCGCAGCAGATAACTGTCGTGGGCTATGAGCATATCGGCGGACGCATCTACCACTCCCCTGTCCTGACTACTTATCAGCGAAACCGCTTTGCTGTTGGCGAAGCTGCGGCGGCAAGGCTGTTCACACGCATTACAGGCACTCCTACCGAGGAGATCTCCCTGGCTGGTCATATGATCTGCGGAAATACCTGTTCATGCGGAATAAGCAAGAAGTATCTTGGCGATGAACTTGATATCATCAGGACAAGAAATTACTATTCTGAACTCAACCTCACTGGCAATTTCCAGCAGCAGGCTGCTATGTGCCGGTCTATCAGCGACTATATCCACGTTTTGCAGGAGTTCTCCTACATGATACGCAATATCAGCGGTGTTTACCTCTGTCTTTATGAGAATTGGTGCGCCGTCAGCGAAAAGTCCAGTCTCGACGATGATTCGCTGAATATGCCCATGATATGCTACCGGGTAATCTCCCCTTTCCCCGGCTCAGATCTGCCCCAGCACTTCCTGAAAAGAAATATGCACCCGGATATTCTCCCCGGTGCTGGGAGGAATAAGTACCTCTATTTCTTGCCGCTGTTCAGCGAGGGACGTGACTTAGGTTATTTCATTTTCCTGTTCAATCAGCCGGAAACCTTCGATACCGTCCTTTGCGAATGGCTTAAAATAGCCGCAAATGCTCTGGAAGTACTCAGGCTTAAAAATGATATCAATGCCCTTCTGGAGTGCCGTAATCTCTCGGAATTTCATGACCCTCTCACAGGTATTTTAAATAAGAACGGTTTCATGAGCGAGACTGGAAATGCACTGAAATCCGTCTCCCCAAGCGAGAAACTTATGGTCATTATGGTGCGTACCGGCATCTATTCTGATAACGTAAGCATAGACGGGCAAAGCAGCAGCGTTAAAGCTGAACTTGAAGCCGCTGCCTGCCTGAGCCGCTGCTCATTCGGTCGGGTACAGTTCTCCGGTAAGATCACCGACAGGCTTTTTGCCGTGGCTGCTTTGGGTAATTTCCCGGAAAACTATGACCAGATCGCAAGCGATAAAATTACTATTCTTATCAACCACTCCGACACCTATCGGAACGAGTACGGCTATGACTCAATCACCTGCTGCGGAGCGTGTGTCGATGCCGAAAATGCTGACCTCGATCAGATCTGCACGTCCCTTGCTGAACAGGTTGTCAACAGAGCGAACGAAATGAACAATCAGCGCCGGGATATCGCTATCCACGAAATGCTCAACATCAGGCAGCGGATCGTCGATACCCCCGGTGACGAACACTCCCCCGAAACTATGAGCCGCCTGCTGAATCTGAGCTGCGGTCATTTCCGGGCAATGTACAAGGAATCCTTCGGTATCAGTTTCCACCAGGATATCATCAAGATACGAATGGATCTTGCAAAGTACCTGCTCATCACCACGTCAATGAATATCCCGGCGATATCCATGCGCTGCGGTTATGACGACGATAAGTATTTTATACGGAAATTCCGCCAGCATACCGGTCTTACTCCCAACCAGTACAGAAACCCTGATGTGGCTGTTTAAAGCGTTCCGGGAGAACTTCCATTGAGGTTCTCCCGGAAAAATTGCTTTCAGATTTTGTTATAACAAAAACTTTTCTTGTAACGCTTGATTTTTGTAAATAAATATGCTATAATAATGTAGTTGAATATGCAGTGGTATCGAAGTGGTCATAACGGACATGACTCGAAATCATGATGCCCCTTGAGGGACGTGGGTTCGAATCCCACCCACTGCGCCAGATGTGCCCCGGTCAATGCATCAGGGCACTTTTTATTGCAAAGTAAAATATCCTTTCATACGCAAAAACGGCAGACGCTTTGGGGCATCTGCCGTCTTTTTTAGTTATTGAAATGTTCCGCAAGCAGGCGGTTTTTCAGTTCCCAGAGTTGGTGGGACAGGTCAACGTAATATTCGTGAGGATTCTCAAAACGCTTTACCTCATCCCAGATCGTTTCAAGCTGTGACTTGCAGTACGCCTTGATCTCCTCGATAGCCGGGGATTTGTAGACACACTTACCCTTGTCGAAAAGCTGCACTTGCAGCCTTTTAGCGGTGAAGTTGGTAAGAGTTGTTCGCTTGTAGGTCTGTTCCGGGTCGAATATCGTATACGGACGACTGCCGTCGATCACCTCATCACGGAGAGTCAGAACGTCGGCAACTGCCATACCAGTCTCGTTGTCAAACAGTCTCCAGACCTCCTTGAACGAGGGGTTGGTGATCTTGACCACGTTTTCCGAGATCTTGATCTTGGGGATAATTTTCCCCTCCTCCTCGACTGCCGCAAGCTTATATACTCCGCCAAAAACCGGCTCTGAGCGTGAAGTTACCAGTCTCTCGCCTACTCCGAAGCTATCCACCTTTGCACCCTGCATGATAAGGTCACGGATAAGGTACTCGTCCAGTGAGTTTGAGGCTACTATCTTGATATAGTCCAGTCCGGCTTCGTCCAGCATCTTCCTTGCTTTCTTTGAAAGGTATGCAATATCACCACTGTCGATGCGAACGCCAACGCCCTTGTGACCTTGGGCTTCAAGTTCCTTGAAAACCGTTATCGCATTGGGAACACCCGAACGGAGTACACTATAAGTGTCAATAAGGAGCGTGCAGCTATCCGGGTACACCTTTGCATAGGCACGGAAAGCTTCCAGTTCGCTTGGGAATAGCTGAATCCAGCTATGCGCCATTGTGCCGAGTGCCGCTACACCGAAGTCACGGTCGGAAATGGTGCAGGCTGTACCGGCGCAGCCTCCGATATATGCTGCTCTTGCACCGTATACTGCGCCGTCGTAGCCCTGAGCCCGGCGTGAACCGAACTCCATTACAGGTCTGCCCTGGGCAGCAGTCACGATACGGTTGGCTTTTGTAGCGATAAGGCTCTGGTGATTGACAGTCAGGAGTATCATGGTCTCCACGAACTGCGCCTGAATAGCAGGGCCTCTTACAGTAACAAGCGGTTCATTTGGGAATATGGGTGTTCCCTCCGGGATAGCCCATACATCGCAGGAAAACTCGAAGTTTTCAAGGTAGTGCAGAAAGTCCTCGCTGAACATATTCTTGCTTCTAAGGTACTCGATATCACGGGCAGTAAAACTGAGTTCCTTCAGATACTCCACCACCTGTTCAACGCCTGCCATGACCGCATATCCGGCGTTATCAGGAACTTTCCGGAAGAACATATCAAAGTAGGCGATCTGGTCACCTCTGCCGTTTTCAAAAAATCCGTTTGCCATAGTTATCTCGTAGAAATCCACGAGCATGGTAAGGTTTCTGTCAGTCATTTCAAGCCTCCTCGCTGTAGCTGTGCCTCAGAAATTCTATCTCACGGGCGTATCCGTCAAGGTCATTGGGAGTTTCAAGTATCACCGGAAGTCCCCGGAGACTTTTGTGGTTTATCACCCTTACAAGCGCCTCTGCACCAATGCAGCCCTCCCCTATCCTTGCGTGACGGTCTTTGTGAGCGCCGCAGGGGTTCAGGCTGTCGTTGAGGTGGATCGCTTTAAGCCGGTCAAGTCCGATGATCTTATCAAATTTTTCCAGAACTCCGTCAAGGTCGCCGGCAATGTCATATCCTGCGTCCCAGACGTGGCAGGTATCAAGGCAGACACCAAGTCTGCTGCCAAGCTCAGTGCGGTCGATTATCTGGCGCAGTTCCTCGAAAGTCCTGCCGATCTCCGTGCCTTTTCCAGCCATAGTTTCCAGAAGAACTGTGGTGGACTGCTCAGGGGCAACCACCTGGTCAAGCTGCTGGGCGATAAGGGTTATACCTGCATCAGCACCCTGCTTTACATGGCAGCCAGGGTGGAAATTGTAGTAATTTCCGGGGGTGAACTCCATTCGTTTCAGGTCATCTGCCATAGCTTCACGACCGAATGTGCGGATATCTTCACTTGCAGCGCATAGATTCATTGTATACGGTGCATGAGCCACCAGCTTGCCGAAGGAATGTGCATCAGCCAGTTCTGTTAATTTTTTTGCATCAGAAGGGTCTATCGCCTTTGCAGCGCCGCCTCTTGGGTTGCGTGTGAAGAAAGCAAAGGTATCAGCGCCTATTTCAAGAGCCTGAGCGCCCATTGCCGCATAGCCCTTCGATGACGAAAGATGACAGCCGATATGGAGCATCAGCCGATATATGCTCTCTTGATGACCTGGGGAGTCTTGGGCTTGTCTCTGAAATCAGTTGGAACAGATGCGATCTCGTCAACAACGTCCATACCATCAATGACCTTGCCGAATGCAGCATACTGACCGTCCAGGTAAGATGCATCATCGTGCATGATAAAGAACTGTGAGCCAGCGGAGTCAGGATCCTGCGCTCTTGCCATTGAGAGGACACCTCTTGTGTGCTTGAGGTCATTCTTCACGCCGTTTGCAGCGAATTCGCCCTTGATATGCCAGCCGGGGCCGCCTGTGCCTGTACCATTGGGGCAGCCGCCCTGGATCATGAATCCGGGGATAACTCTGTGGAATGTAAGACCGTCATAGAAGCCGCTCTTTACCAACTTCTCGAAGTTCTCACAGGAGATAGGTGCGATTTCGGGGTAAAGCTCGATCTTGATCTGCTTGCCGTTTTCCATTTCGATAATAACCATGATTATTCCTCCATTAATTTACAGTGATATTGAAATCAGACGGAAACGTTGCATTTTCCAGTTCTTTCTGGTGCTGCTGTTCGGGTGTGCCGTGATTGAATCCGCTGAGTTCATTCGTAGCGTTCTGCTTCTGCTGCTCGTAGAATTCATCAAGCATAGACAGAGTAGTTTCCGGCTCGCCGTCAGTTGCGGGAATATCCTCTGCGTCCGGCTGAGTGACGGGTACAGTTTCAACAACTCTGCCCAGCATATCAGTAACTTCTTCGTACTGCTGTTCGGTTGTTGCTGCATCAGTCTCCTCGATAAGCTGGGGAGTATTTACTGCCGCAGGTGGATCTTCAATAAGCCGTGGAGCTGCATTGGTAGCCGGGTTTACAGAAGAATAGCTGCTTCCTGATGACTTCTTGTTCTGCTCCTGTATATCACTTGCACAGCTTTTGCCAGCCATGATAACGAGGAGTGCTGCAATACAGCCCAGCACCAGAGCCACTACCTTGCTGTTATCCATAATATGCTCCTTTCGTCAGCGCTTTATTTCGTAATAAAACACCGGTATAGTTTTGTCAGACCCGAACTTTTCCTGATAAACGCCCTCTGCCGCAAAGGTCATGCCGGACTTTTCCATTACTCTCCGTGAACCGATGTTATCGGTCTTGCAGGCTGCGATGACTTTTTTAAATCCGCAGCGGAAAAGTTCCTCCGTTACTGCTCTGACAGTCTCGGTCATAAGACCCTTACCCCAGAGTTTCCGGGAGATGACGTAACCGATCTCGCAGAAGGACTCTTTTTCGTCCATACCCACCACGTCGATACAGCCAATGGGCTTGTCCGCCCCTTTAAGGGTGATCGCCCAGCGGTATGGAAAGCCGTTTTCAGCTTCGTTCAGGTACATTTCAAGCAGAGCCTCAGTGTCACTGATATCCTTATGGGTATACCAGCGACACCACTTCGCAACCTGCTCATCGGAAGTCCAGCTATCGAACATAGCCTGCTGATCTCCCTGCCTGAACGGGCGAAGGATAAGTCTTTCAGTTTCTATAATTTCCATAGTCTGCACCTCCATTTATTAAGACAACACCGCAAAAAGACCGCCTGACGGCTTAGCGGTGTTGTCTTAATTATAACAAAATACTATACTCTTGTCAAGACATCAGCCAATGCGGACGCATTTTACCTGATACAGGCTAACTCTCAGGCTGTCAGTGCCGCCCATTGATATGATAAGGTCAGCGTCGGCGGTTATGGGAGAGGTAAACTCTGCGGAATATTCAGTCTGAGTGCCAGTACCCTTGAATGTGTCCTCGAAAATCACCTTTCCTGTAGCAGGGTCTTTGATAACGAAAGGAAGCTCTGCGCCCTCGGCAGTATTGATACTGAAACTGAGTGCGTACTTTCCGTCCTTTTTCAGACCGATGCCGGAATCGGTAAGAGTGATGTCGCCAATGGAATCTCCGCCCTGAACGACTGTAACGTGGTAGCTGTTGTCCCACTCGGAGTAGTAAGCTGACATACCATTGGGTATCTTTGTATCAGAACTGAATACGGCATCTGCGGCAACGTTCAGACCAAGCTGGTCGGACTCCATGCCAAGTGCCTGGCAGATCTTGTCAGCGAGGACATATGCGCTTCTCTGCTGAGTTCCCTCGTTGGGGTGCCAGTCTGAGCCGAAGCCGTCGGACTGGGTATGAGTTTCTGACTGGTAGCACATTATCCTTGTATCGCCGGTAGTCTCCCTGAACTCCTTGACAGCCGCCTCGATGCAGGGGTATTCCTCAGTGCAGCCCATAGTTCCCAGGGTGCATATGATGTATGCGTCAGGATTGTTCTTCCTTATCTTCTCCAGGAACTTCACATACCCTGCTGTGAACTCCAGAGAACGTGTCTCGAATTCCTTGCTTACATAGGTATTGTCGTTTGTGCCCAGGTTCACTACAACAACGTCATTCTTGTGGGATTCAAAATCCCAGGGCTTCTGGTAAGCGTCGGGTCTGCCGATGTACTCATAGTAATCAGGCACAAGACCGGAAGTATTAGCGCTGCCGTCGTTTGAGTAAGCGGAGATTATTCCGTAGCCGCTGTAGCAGACTGCGCTGTAGTCGGCATTAAGTTTCTTGGCGGTAAGGTATGCGTAGGACTTCATGAAGTTTTCGGTAGTGGTCTTGAAGTTCTCGTACTGGTCTTTGCCTTCAACGCCATATGCGCAGGTGATAGAGTCGCCTATGAACTCAATTGACAAGTCCTTCTTCTGAGTGGGTGATACTGGTGCTACAAAGTCAGAGTCTACTGTGATGCTGCCTACGCCGATAGCACCCTGATTTGCCTCAGTAAGGTGGATTATGCGGACTGTTGCAGTTCTTGCCTCAGTGCCGGAGAAAAGCTCGATAGTCTTTTCCTTCTCGCCCAGCATATCGTCCTCAACAAGTTCACCGTCGATGAGTATACCATATCTGGACTGATAGTCACGGTCGT
This sequence comes from uncultured Ruminococcus sp., assembly GCA_946612185.1. GTDB lineage: Bacteria > Bacillota > Clostridia > Oscillospirales > Ruminococcaceae > Ruminococcus. Next base: position 2,077 of record CAMOEP010000054.1, on the reverse strand, counting down.
TATTTGCAGAAGAATCGCCGCAGAGAGTGATACTTGCGCTTCTTGCGTTAACGGTGAACTCAACTGACGAACCACTCTGCACAAGCCAGGTAACTCCATTGTCGTCGATGTAGTTTCGACCTACAAAACGTGTATGCTCCTCGTCAGCCTTGACTGTGGACTGTACGAATTCGCCGGTATTTGTGAAAGATTCTCTCATTTCCACCAGGTCGAAAACGTTCACCTTCTTATCGGCGTTCATGTCGATACTCTTGCCCTGTGCGCCAAGAAGAAACCGGCTCAGTTCGTTTGCGTCCTTGAGAGTGTATCCTCCGGCAGCCGATGATGTGAAGCTGGCTGCTGCGGTGAGGGTAACTGCTGCAAGGACTGCGGTAAATGCTTTTTTCATGTTTTTCCCTCCATAAAGGCAACACCGCACAAAGACCGCCTGACGGCTTTGCGGCACATCTGCTTGCATATTTTCCGGCATCTTGCACACAAATTCCTTGACATACGTCAGTATGCCTGCGGAATTTATGCACAATCTGCCGAAAAATCTGACTACGCATCTGCACCACAATCTCTGTGCGGTGTTGCCTAAAAGTTTTACGGATTTTATTTTCCAGAACTATTATACCTTATTATTCTGCCAATTTCAAGTACTCTGGAATAATTTTCATAGTTTGTTCACTCATATCCCGCTGCGGTCGTGAATATGATTGTACAAAGCATTTCAAGGAGGTCAATTATGGAATTGAAACTGAACAGAGAAACCATACCTGCTGCGGAGAATATTTTCAGCGGTGTGCAGGAACAGAGCGTGGAGCTGGACTACATTCTCCCCGATTATTTTCCCGATATTTTCAGGCTTCTCCGGTGCGAGGTAGTGCCTGTGATAACCGAGTACTCCGTTATGGGCGACAGGCTTGCCTACGAACTGCGGTGCGATATCCGCATACTTTACTGCGGTGAGGACGGCAAAAAGATACAGTGCATCACTCAGCAGCAGTCTTTCTCCCGCTCCGCTGAACTGGGCAGAACTCCACAGTCCCCGGAAGTGAATATCAGCGCAAGAACGGGAAACGTGAACTATCGTGCAGTTAATAAGCGCCGCCTGGACATGAGATGTGCTGTCTCCGTTAAGATATGCGTAAGCGGCATCAGAGAACAGGAGGTCATCAGTGACGCTTCCGGAATGAATATACAGCTTTTGAAAACTCCTGTCACTATCGCTTCAAAGTGTCTCAGCGCTGTCCGTGACATAAGTCTTTCCGATGAAACTGAGATCTCCACGGCTCAGCCGCCAATAAGCTGCATTGTAAGAAGCGTCTGCACCGCTAACGACTGCGAAGTAAAGCTTATCTCCGGAAAACTTCTCGCTAAAGGTCAGGCACAGGTGAACGTGCTTTACTCCTACGACGAAGGCATCGAACCGCTTGAATTTACTGTTCCGTTCAGCCAGATAATCGACCTGGACGGAGTTGACGAAACTTTCCTCTGCTCAGTGTGTGCAAGGACTGTTTCCTGCGAACTCACGCCCTCCCCGGACAAAAACGGCGAGAACCGTATCCTGAAATGTGAACTGGGGCTCAAACTCGTCTGCCATGCTATGAAAGAATCACAGGTCATGATCGTCAGCGATGCTTATTCCACCGTCTACCCATGCGAAACTGAATCGGCAGACATAACCGTTCAGCGTCCATCTGAAAATATCTCCGAGACATTCCGCTGGAGCGCCAAACTCAGCCAGGGGGAGACTGTTCCTAAGAAGGTCTTCGCAGTATGGGTAACTCCCGGCAATATCAGCATAAGTATCGACCCGGAACAGCGAGTTGCAGATATTTCAGGTATGCTCACCTTCTCTATGGCTGCCCAGGACGATTCGGGTATGATGATATGCCCGGATAAGGACGAAGCTTTCGAGGTCAGAGTTCCTGTGCCGGAGGGTATGAGCAGTCAGGCTTGCACTGAACTGATAGTCGGTGATGTTTCCTACAATATCAGTCCGGAGGGCGTCCTCACCGCTAAAGCTGAACTTACAGCAGTTATCGCCCAGAGTTCCTCATATACTCTCAGCGCCCTCACCGATATTGCAATT
>CAMOEP010000053.1 GCA_946612185.1 uncultured Ruminococcus sp. | reverse complement strand
TGAAAAGGGCGTATGGAGCAAGGTAACTATCCGTATCATCGGCGGTGAAGCATCACTTATCGTAAATGGTCAGACTGCTGCGGCAAAGTCCGTTTCCATAAGTGCTGCGGACGTTCTGGGCGCATCTGACAATGACAGCGCTGTTATCGGCAAGGGCTTCAGGGGCGCTGTGGACTACCTGAACATGAGTTTCAAGGAAGTTCCCGAACCGGACATCTTCTATTCCGGCAGTGAAGAACCCGACGATGGCGGAACATTAGCAGGCGATGTGAACTCAGACGGCGAATTCAGTATCGCTGACCTGGTAATGCTTGAGGAATGGCTTCTGGGTAAACCTGACGTTCACCTGAAAAACTGGAGTGCCGGCGATCTGACAAGTGATAATAGGCTAACCACTTTCGATCTGGCTGAAATGCGACAGCTTCTCACCGACACTGCCCGTTAAGGAGGATTTATGAAACTTAAAAAATTCAGCGCTGCAATTCTTGCTGCGTCTATTAGTATAGCACCGTTTACAGGAAATTTCTCCGTAAACTACGCCCCCTCTGCGTCCCTGAGCGCCTGCGCTGTGGATATGAACGACTTTCCGGAGGAATTCAGGTACGCTGCCGACTGGATATGGACTAACCGCATCGAGCGTGAACAGTCCACCGTCAGACGCAATACCATTTTCGACCAGATAGTTGCCGGTAAGGGTACTATCAACTATGTGGTGAAGTGGCAGTCCTACAAGACCGTTACCTACGAACAGCGCCAGCAGTTTGAGCAGATGCTCTCGAAGTGTATCAATGACTGGAACGACTGGCTGGCTGGCTACGACGGCTGGATATACGACCATATCGACGTTAACGTGGTTGGCTGGGCAGTTATCGACAAAAGCTGTCTCCTCGACCTCCATGACGATGAGGTGGTATACACTGATACCAGGTACTACAACGCTCAGTACGACACAACCAACGGCAGGGAAACTATCCCGGACAAAGAGCCGTTTGCACCCTCGGAACTGTCACGATTCGACCACTTTACCGAGAAGAACTACCAGTACCCCGGCGGTCTGGACAAGAGGTTCGATATGTATATGTGGGCTACTCAGGGCTTCCCGGACATCGGCGGCTGCGGCGGCGACTGGGGTCAGCGGCTTTCGGATAACGCTTACCTGAACATGATAAGCGGCTCCGGTATCCACGTTCTCGAACATGAGATAGGTCACGGCTTCGGTATGACCGACTTCTACGGCGGCGAGGGCGAGTCCGACGGATTCCCGCCCGGAGGTTTCCCCGGCGGCGAGAACTCCATTATGATGGCTGGCTCTGCGGCTAAGATAACTAACTTCGACGGCTGGATGCTCCGCTATATGTGGTCTAAGATAAAGGACGATGCAGGCAGGTTCGATCTTGCTAATGCTCAGCCTGTGACTACTACGACCACCACCGTCACTACCACTTCCACTACCACCACCGAAACCACAACTACCACCACTGAACCCGTCATTACAAGCGTTCAGGAGGAATTCACCGACACTGTTTCCGGCGTTAATCTTAACGACGGCGGCGGAAGTATCTCCTTCCAGGGCGGAAACTGGTTCTCGTTTTCCGGCACGGACTACTTCTCCGGCGACGACAGCCGCAATCTGTCCTACTATGAACCCGGCGACCGTATCACTATCAAACTCACCTACGACCCGGCGACCCGTCAGATAATCTCCGTGGACAGCCTTACCCTTGTGCAGAATTCCCACGTTCTCAAGGGTGATGTGGACGGCAGCGGCGAAGTTACCGTTGCGGACGCTGTTCTGCTGACTCAGTATATCCTCGGCAAGCATAACGTTGATATTGCTTCATATGATGCCGCTGATGTAGACTCCGACGGCAGGATAAATTCCTTCGACCTCATCGCTCTGAGAGACATTATCTCCGGCAAATAAAGATTTCAGAACCGTGTGAAAACCTCGCACGGTTCTTTTTTTCTGTCAACTCTTGCCATTTCTTCACAACTATGTTATAATAATAGTGTAATTTCCACAACCCTCATTTTTACTACGGAGACTGCTATTATGAAATTATCTTTTATCATTACCCTCGCTTTGTGCTGTGCCGCAATTACGTCCTGTTCCAACGAGCCGGAATCTTCAAGATATGTTTATGATCCCTCAACTGATCCTGCTCATTCCACCACCGAACGTCATATCAAAACTATAGAAAATGAATTGTTCGATTTACTGGATAATTATAACAGCGTCCTCGATTATCCGTATGACGTGTCAACCTATAAGATCGACAAGACTATCGAAGATATCGAAAACGAAAACCCGGACATTTTCTGGCTGGACGGCTATTCCATAACCACCTACGGTCATTCCAAGTATGGATGCGAAATAGAGTTCATGATCCTTGACGACCTCTCCCCCGAACAGTGCAGGCAAATGCGCCAGGAACTCAACAGCACTGCTGACAGTATCATTTCACAGATCCCTCCTGATTCCGACGACTATGAGAAGATACTCTTTGTTCATGATTATATCGTCGATCACTGCGAATACGACCACGACGGTGCTGACAGCGATGACAATGGTATCTGGGGTACAGCTTACGGCTGCCTTGTTAATGGAAGTGCCATTTGTCAGGGCTACTCCGAGGCATTCCTCCTGCTCATGAACCGATTAGGCATCGAAGCCGGCATCTGCTCCGGCAAAACCTTCGATACCGATGAAGGCAGCGGCGGTCATGCCTGGAATTACGTCAAGATCGACGACGAATACTACTGGTTAGACGTGACCTGGGACGACCCTACTACTAACAGCGAACCGATGCTGTCCCACGACTACTTTCTCATTAACGATGATATCCTCTCAAAGACCCGGACTATCGACAGTGACCAGGACTTTATCCCCGAATGTACGTCCCTTGATAATAACTACTTCGTCCGCAATAACTCCTATATGACCGAGTATGACCTCGACCTTATCCGTCAGGCTTTCGAGACTCAGGGGACTTCATGTCAGCGCTATGAGCTGATGTTCGCTGACACGGAAACCTACCAGTACGCCGTTGATATGCTTTTCGAGGGCGGCGATATCTGGGAACTCAGCGACCTTCTCACCATTGACGACAGTATAAGCTACTCCACAAGCGATGAACTCAATATCATCAATATCTGCAATTTCTAAAGGAGCGCCTTTTCATGAAATACTATAATTCCCCGGAAAATCCGGAGTTTCTCAATAGCTATATGGTTCACCAGAAAGTCGTGAAAATGCTGGCGGAACGAACTATCGAGGAGTACTGCCTTGATATCAGGCTTTTCCTGAAGTATATCCGCAGCCAGTCCTCTGCAAGCACCTGCCCGGTGGAGGAGGTGGATATCTCCGATATGACCGAGGAGGAACTGCGGAAAATTTCCGTGTCCGATATCTACAACTTTCTGTTCTACGCCGCCGACGACCGCAAGAACAACCAGTACTCCAGATATCGGAAAACCTCCTCCCTGCGCAGTTTTTTCAAGTACCTGAACAAGGTGGCGCATATCCGTGACGACGACCCTTCCAACGACCTGGACGTGCGCTCGCCTAAGGTGGATAAGCCAAAATTCCTCTCCCTGGACGAGAGTATGCGCCTTTTGAGGACTGCCGACAGCACCGACTCCCGCCGTGACTACTGCATACTCACCCTGTTTCTCAACTGCGGTATGCGTCTTAGTGAACTGGTGGGTATCAATATCAGCGACATTGACTTCACCGAAAACCGCCTTATGGTTACAGGTAAGGGCAGCAAAAAGCGCATGATCTACCTCAATGCCGCCTGTATCGACGCTCTGAACCGATATCTCGATGTGCGCCGTGAGAACGAGAAAGCTCAGGACGAACCGGCGCTTTTCGTAAGCCAGATGAATCGGCGGATCTCCCGGCGCAGAGTTCAGCAGATCGTGGAAAACTCCATTAAGGACGCAGGGCTTGACGGCAAGGGCATCACTACCCACAAACTCCGCCACACCGCCGCTACGCTGATGTACCAGTACGGCGCTGCGGACGTGCTGACCCTGAAAAAGCTGCTGGGTCACGAAAGTATCGCAACTACCGAGATATACACTCACCTGAACGACGAGAACGTCCGCAACGCCTTTGAGGGCAATCCTCTGGCGGACGTAAAGTCCGAAAGCAAGGAATAAAAGAACCCGGAAACGGCTTACTACACCGCTTCCGGGTCTTTTCATATGTTCTCACACAAGGCAAGTACCTCGCCGCTCCGGGCAATCGCCTGCTCTGCGCACTCAACGCCGCACAGTCCAAGACTGCCGCAGCGCTCAATTTCCATATGACCATAAAAATGCTCAATTGTCTGTATCAGTCTCTCGCACTCCGCCATTCCTGGCCCTGTGCGTAAAACTATTGCATATCCACGCTTTCCGCCGGTCAGCCTGGCGTGTGGCTCATGGGTATTGCACCATGGCGTGCAGCGGTCAATGAACGCCTTGAACTGCCCCGGAACGTCCGCCCAGTATGATGGCGACACACACACAATCACCTGCGCACGCTCAAATTCGCCCATTATCTGCGCCATGTCATCGCAGCTTATGACACACTCTGCTGTTGTGTGGCACGTCCGGCAGCCCTTGCAGAACCGCAGGTCGTAGTCATCTATACACACGCTCCGGACGGAGAACCGCTCCTGCAAGTTCTCCGCAACGATACGCACTATTTCGGCAGTTGCGCCGTTTTTCACCGGGCTGCAATTCACTACCAGAGCGTTCACAGCAGCTTCTCCCACTCAGTTTCCTTGAATCCGGGAAACACCTTATCGCCGCTGATGAGTATAGGGCGCTTCACAAGCATACCGTCAGTTGCCAGCAGACGAAGCTGCTCCTCCTCGGTCATATCCGCCAGCTTGTCTTTCAGCTCCATGCTCCGGTACAACTGTCCGCTGGTGTTGAAGAACCGTTTCAGCGGCAGTCCGCTTGCCTTATGCCACTTTTTCAGTTCCTCATAGGTGGGGTTCTGGGTCTTTATGTCACGGACGGTGTACTCCGCTTTTTTCTGGTCAAGCCACTTCTGCGCCTTCTGGCAAGTGGTGCATTTGGGGTAGCATACGAATTCCATAAGTCCTCCTTACTGGGTACGGGCGATAAGGTCAGCCTCGGACAGTATCTCGATGCCAAGTTCCTGCGCTTTCGTCAGCTTACTTCCTGCGTCCTCGCCGGCTACTACAAAGCTGGTCTTCTTGGAAACTGAACCGGACACCTTTCCGCCGAAACTTTCAATAAGTTCCTTTGCCTGGTCACGCTTCATTGTGGGCAGAGTTCCGGTGAGGACGAATGTAAGTCCTGCGAAACGTCCGTCGCCGGTGGACTTTTTCTCACCAGTCATCTCAACTCCTGCGGCTTTAAGCTTGTCGATAAGGTCACGCATATGAGGTTCGCCCAGTGCTGAAACCACGCTCTCCGCCATTACCTCACCGAAGCCCTCGATGTCGGCAATGTCCTCGGCTTTTGCGGCAAGAAGTGCGTCAATATCGCCAAACTTCTCACTCAGAAGAACTGCCGCACGCTGTCCGATGTTGCGGATACCCAGTGCGTGAAGAAGCCTTGCGAGTCCGGCTTTGCGTGAATTATCAATGGAGGCGATAAGATTTTCCGCCGACCTCTCACCGAAGCGCTCCAGGCTCAAAAGATTCTCCTTGCGCAGGGAATAAAGGTCAGCCGCACTCTTTACAAGCCCGGAATCCACCATAAGCTTCATATTCGCAGGGCCAAGACCGTCGATGTTCATAGCGTTCTTGGAAGCGAAGTGGATAAGGTTCTTGAGAAGCTGTGCCGGACACTGAACGTTCGGGCATCTCAGCACGCTCTCGCCCTCCTCACGGACTGAGGGAGTGCCACAGACGGGACATACTGCCGGGAGAGTGAATGTGACTGCGCCCTCCTTGTGGGCAACGCTTCTGAGAACTTCCGGGATTATCTCGCCTGCCTTGCGCACAACGATCGTGTCACCGATGCGGATATCCTTCTCGTCGATGAAGTCCTGATTGTGGAGAACTGCCCTTGATACGCTCGTTCCAGCGAGAAGTATCGGCTCGAACACCGCAACCGGCGTAATAGCACCGGTTCTGCCAACGTTAACCTCAATGTCCAGGAGAGTAGTTTCTTTCTCCTCCGGGGGGAACTTGTAAGCCACCGCCCACTTGGGGGTCTTGGCAGTTGCGCCCATTATCTCACGCTGTGCAAGACTGTTTACCTTAATAACAACGCCGTCGATATCGTAGGAGAACTGGCTGCGCTCCTCACCAATACGGTTTATCTCCTCCTCGATCTGGGCGTAGCTGTCGCAGACCTTGTAGGTGGGGATAGTCTTGAAGCCCAGTTCCTTCAGATAGTCAAGGGACTGGCTGTGGGTGGCAAATTCCTTGCCACGAACCTGCTGAACGTTGAATATGAACATATCCAGCTTGCGCTTTGCAGTAATGGCAGAATCCTTCTGACGGAGCGAACCGGCTGCGGCGTTGCGGGGATTCTTGAAAGGCTGTTCACCTTCGAGTTCCTGCTGTTCGGCAAGTTCAAAGAAACTTGCACGGGGCATATACACCTCTCCTCTGACCTCGATGAACTCAGGTGCATTGTTCAGCTTCAGGGGAATTGAACGGATAGTGCGGATATTTGCGGTAACGTCCTCGCCTACGAAGCCGTCGCCACGGGTCGAACCACGGACGAGCAGACCGTTTTCGTACTCCAGAGAAACGGACAGACCGTCTATCTTTGGTTCTACGGAGAACTCAGTCTTGCCAAGTTCCTGATGGCATCTCTCCACGAAACTCTCAGTTTGCTCAAAGGAGAAAACGTCCTGGAGACTTGCCATTTGTACGGCATGGGTGACTTTCTCGAACTTGCCAGACGCAACTCCGCCTACTCGCTGGGTAGGTGAAGCCGGAGTAACAAGTTCCGGGAACTCGCTCTCGATAGCTTTGAGTTCCTGCATGAGCATATCAAACTCATAGTCGCTGACCTCCGGCGCATCGAGGACGTAATACTGATATGTGTACTTGTCGAGCAGGGCGGTAAGTTCCGCTGCTCTCTTTTCGGCTGTTATCTTTTCCATAATATTCTCCCTTATCATAATGTTCAAGCAGTAATGAATAGAATATACCACTTATAAACGGGAGGTATTCATATGCTGCTTGAACTTCTTAAACATTTTTTCTTGTTTGCGCTCCACATTGAAAGCGCCGGAACTTTTCCGAAACCCCTGAGCAAAGCCGAGGAAACTGACTGCTTCCGGGCAATGGCTGAGGGGGACAAAACCGCCAGAAGCCGGCTCATTGAGCATAATCTTCGGCTTGTAGCGCATATCGCCCGGAAGTACGCCCAGAACGCCGCCGACCAGGACGAACTTATCTCCGTGGGAACTATCGGGCTTATCAAGGCTGTATCCACCTTCGACTACACCAAGGGCGCACGTTTTGCCACCTACGCAAGCCGCTGCATCGACAACGAGATACTGATGACGTTCCGGGCAGCGAAGAAGTCCGCCGGGGACATCTATATGAACGAGCCTGTGGAGACTGACAAGGACGGCAACGCCCTCACCCTCATCGACCTTATCGACGACGGCACTGACATTCACGAACAGGTGGAGCTGTCCATTCGCTCACGCCAGCTTTACGGTTTTCTCCAGAAATGCCTTGACAAGCGTGAACTACAGATAATCGTCTACCGCTATGGTCTGTACGGCGGTTCGCCCCATACTCAGAGCGAAACTGCCGAAAAACTGGGCATTTCCCGTTCATATGTATCACGCATCGAGAAAAAGGCTATCGAGCGTCTGCGTGAGGAGTATGATTCTACTCCGCTTCATTAGTGTACGGTATCTCCGGCTCAGCGGAGGATTCCTCCTGAGCGCACTCCGCAAAGCCGTCCGTATCGTCAGCAGTTTCTTCCCCGACAGGTTCGGGGAATATTTCCGGCAGAACGTCGATGTACTTTGTCCGTGCCTTTTTCGGAACTACCCTCTCGAAGCCCTCGTCGGTAAGCTTTACAATGTCATTATAGATGAAGAAATGCCTGTTGTCGAAGGTCTTTGAGAAGTGGTAGTGACCGGAAAACCAGAGTTTATACTTTAGCTTTTCGTCAACCTCGTCAAGGAACTGGGTCAGGATATTGCTGGCGTAAGTGCCGGGTTTAAAGACCTCGTTCTGGATATGGTCGGGCATGGAATGGGTGATGACGATATCCGCCTTCCAGCCGTATTCTTCGAGGGTCTGCCTGCCGTGTTCTATTTCCTCCGGGCTGGGAACTTCCTCACGCCAGATGGATATTCCCACCCTGCGGAACTCTTTGTCGTGGCTCTCCGCACCGCCAAAGCAGTAGAACTTCAAGCCGTCAATGTCGAACATTTCGCCACGGCACAGGTGAATGATGTTCGGCGTGATGAACTGCACCTTTCCGCCGTGCCATTCCTCAAAGTCGTATTCTTCGAGCATATAGAAATTCTCATGGTTTCCGTCTATCCAGAGAGTAGTCCAGGGCTTGTTATCCAGCCATTCAAGCCAGTGCAGTTCCTCCGGGGAATCGTCCCAGCGAAGCCCGAAGTCGCCGCAGATGATAACATAGTCCTCACGGGTCAGTTCCGATCCCTCCCGGAAGATCTCCGATGTAAGTTTGTGTATATCCAGGTCGCCATGAATGTCACCGGTAATATATATCAAAACGCTCACTTCCGATTCATTAAATATAATATATTATACCACACTATTTAAAGAAATGCAAGAACAATTATTTTAATTTACAGGGAAAGAGAATTTACCTTTTTTGAAATTACAGGAAAACTTCCGGCAGCTACAGAAATGTGGACGACGAGAGGACTTCCGGGAAAGAAGGAAACATAAAAGCAACACCGCACAAAGACCGCCTGACGGCTTTGTACGGTGTTGCCTATAGTTATTTCAGCATCTCACGCATCTCGATGAGGTCGAAGGTATTTACTCTGCCGCTCGAATCAAGGTCAGCAGCTTCACGGTCGGTGAGACTGCCTGCGCCAAGAAGATAACGCTCCAGCATTACAAGGTCTGCCACATTGAAAGCGCCGTCAGCGTTTACATCGCCGGAAACCGCCTTGGCTGCTCCTGCCGGCTCGATGACGTATTCGCTGCCGCCGAAGTAGTCCCCGGAAATGGTGTACGAACCGTTCTTGCTGCCGGTTAACTCTGCGGTGAAATTGCTGCCGCTGCCTGAGAGAGTGTATCTGCCGTCAGCAGCGGGAACTATGCTCCATTCGCCGCCCAGCACAGAACCAGTTGAGGCATTTGTGAGGGTATAGTTTCCCTCGTTCACTTTCGGGTAAACGGGAGTAATGCTCCAAAGCTGGCAGTCGCCGCCCCAGTACTCCCACTGGTCGATGTTTCCGCCGTCATCAAGTGAGAACTCAAATACATCAAGTCCCCTTGTACCGCCCGAACTCTTTGAAACAAGACCATAGTAGCTGCCGTTTTTCACCAGTTTCCATAGCTGATTATCTGCACCGGTGTACGCCTGCAATTCAACGTTGCTGCCGTCTGCGGACGCATCACCTGCAACTGCTGCACACTTGGACTCGTCCACCATTGATGCGATTCGGAAGTAGTCCTCGTCAGCGGACACAAGCCGCCACTCCTGAGCGCTTCCCCCAAGCTTTGTCCACTGCTGGATATTAGTTCCGTCGGTGGTGTCGCCGTAGTAAAGGTCGAGAAGCTTGCCGCTGTTCTTATTCTTAATGGTATAGGAAACGCCGCTGAGAAGATCAGTGCCGGAGAGTTTCAGGGAATTTCCCCTGCCCTGTGCGGTATCAGGTGCATACACCAGACTGCTTGCGGAGTTCATATACTCCGGTGAATCCTCAGCCTCGTTGTACTCAGCCTTTTTGCTGCCCCAGATACAGGTATTATTTCCGGTGGCGGTGAAAGTCATGCGCTTTGTCTTAGCTGCGGACTCGTCACTCTGCACAAGGAATCCGCCCTTGTATGTCACGCCGCCGAAGTTTATCTGCATATACGGCGAACCTGTCTCCATTGACCATGTACCTGTAACATAGCCGGAAATCGTGCCGTCCTCGTTCAGGGAAATGGTGTGGGGAGTTTCAACGTCCGCACTCTGTTCGTTCACGAACTTCTGGTTAAGGGTGTGGAAGATGAAGTCGTAGTCACCGATAACTGCATCTGCTGAGTGACCCTTATCCGAGAGAGTTTCCCCGGAGTACTCATAAGGCGCTGCGGAGAACCAGCCGTCCTCGTTCATGATAAGCTGGTGGACACGAACCTCATGTGCGCCCCATGCATCGTCGAACTTGGTATGATAGATAACGTACAGCTTGCCGTCGCTGTCCATAAGGGCGCTGTTGTGACCCTGTGCCTTGAACGGACGGTCGTTGCACGCCCACTGGTAGTTGCTCATCAGACGCTCACCGATAGTTCCGCCGATATTATCGCCGCCGGTGGGATAGATAGCGCTGTTGCCGTTCTGGTCAACGAATGGGCCGTCCGGGTTCTCGCTGCGGAAGATGCGCATATTGTAGCCACCGTTGGAATTGAAGTAGCCGTAGGACAGGAACAGGTAGTAGTAACCCTTATCGCTGCCGGGAGCTTTCATGTACTCGATGTATGGACCTTCTCCGGAAACGAAATTGCCGCCAGCCGCTTTTTTGCGCATGTAAGCGTCAGAAACGTTCGCCTTTGTTTCGTACTTCACATTGTAGTCACG